>CAJNCL010000003.1:0-243452 GCA_905221255.1 bacterium | reverse complement strand
TTCTACTACAGTATACTTGATAGGCGTTCCGCCTTTATCAGCATCAAGGTTTGTGAAGCTTCCAGCCCAGTTGTTTGCAGCGTTAAGCTCAAGTGTCTTACCAGTATCTTGACCGTTCGCAAGCAATTTAACTGTGACAGAAGTTGGACGTTTACCGTCTTGGTTGTTCTCGTCCTTCCATACTTTCTTCACAGGAACTTCAGTTTTCGCTGGAGTGTAAGTGTTTGTAAATACAATATCGTTAGCTTCTTTTGAAGCAGTTGCTTTCAATTCAGTTGCGCTTATTTTCTCAACAGTTACTTCAACTTCTTGAACTGTCTTATCGTAAGTGATTCCTGTTTCAGTTCCAGCAACTTCAGAGATAGTGTACTTGTGAGTTCCCACTTGGCTCTCATCATATGAGATTGGTGAGAAGGTCACTGCTCCATCAGCGGCGTTTGTCACTGTTTCAACAACAGTTCCATCTGCTTTCTTCAATTCAAAGCTGTATTTACCTGCTTCAAGGTCTTTACCTTCAAGAACTTTCTTAGCTCCAAGAGTTACACTTGTAGCTCCTGCTGGAGTGTAAGTGTTCTCGAATGCTTTTTCATCGTCGTAAGCAACAGTTGCTTCAAGGCCACCTTTACCATTGTCCGTTACAGTAACTGTAGCAGTGATTGTTTTCGTGTCGTAGGTGATACCTGTAGCAGTACCAGCTTTTTCAGCAATCTTGTAAGTGAAAGTTCCAACTTTATCGAATGACAAGGCTGAGAACTTAACGTTTCCATCTTTGTCATTCTTGACTGTTTCTTTCACATTACCATCTTTGTCTGTCAAAGTAAACTCAAACTCATCAGCCTTCAACTCACGACCAGTAAGTGTTTTCTTAACTGCAAGAGGAGCTGGAGTTTTTGAAGCTCCGTAGCTGTTGTTGAATTCTTTGTCCGCTGGGTAAGTTACGTTAGCAGTAAGTTTTCCTTCACCATCGTCTGTAACTTCTACTGTGACTTTCACTTCGAGACTATCGTATGTTACACCGTCAATAGTTTGTCCAGCGTTAGTTTCAACGATAGTGTACTTGTAAGTACCAGCTGCAGTGTAGTCGATTGGAGAGAATTTAACCTTACCGTCGGCAGTGTTCTTCACTTTTTGAACTTCTGAACCATCTGCGTCATTCTTCAAAACAAACTCAAACTCATCAGCTTTCAAGGTACGACCGGTAAGAACTTTTGTTACTTCAATAGGAGCTGAAGTTTTCTTAGGAGCGTATGTATTTTCAAAAGTCTTATCATCGTTTTCGTAAGCGACAGCTGCAGACAATTTGCCCTCAGCATCTGCTGTTACAGTAACAGTAACGCCAACAGGATTGGCATCGTAAGTAACACCTTTTTCAGTTGTGTTCGCTTTTTTCTCAACGATGTGGTAGTTGTAAGTACCAGCTTTGTCAAATGTCAATTCAGCAAAGTTGATATTACCATCCGCATCATTTGTTACTGTTTCAACAACTTTGTTTGTCTTATCATCGAACAAGTCGAATTCAAACTCTCCAGCTTTCATAGCTCGACCAGTCAATTTTTTAATTGCTTGAATTTGAGCTTTTGTGCTGCTGCGTTTGTTTGTGACTGTTCGAATTGCACCGTCTTTTCCTACAGTCATCTCAAATGGAGTTGGATTCAGTTCATATCCTTCAGGAGCCTCAATTTCAGTTACTGTGAAGTTCCCTTTCTTAATATCACTCTCTGAATAAATGGATGATTCTGCGATACCGTCATCATTTGTCGTCACAATCTCTTCTTTGGCAGTAGCACCCGCTGGAGGAGTAATCTTAAATTTAGCTCCTTTAAGTCTGGCTAGAGTTACTTCGTCTACCTTATAAACAATGATTTTGTAAGCAGTCTCCAACTGAATTGTACCACCAGAGGTGATGATCGAATTTCCAATCTGTTTTACGATTGTTTGAGTTCTAAGATCGTCATAAGTTAGAACCTTATCATCCCCCTTCATTTCTGCATTGTTTTGAACTTTGGTACCATCTGCTGGAGCAGTTGTTTTATAGCCGATACGAAATGCAGCTGGTTTCCCATTCTTAGCAATAATAGAAGAAGCATTATTGATGGTAATTGTAAATTCAGTATAAGATTCATTCCATTTTATTTCGTAATCTTTGCCTGCCTCTAAAACTTTCTCATCTTTCATATAATATGATTGATTGTACCATCCTGCTATAACACTGATTGTTTCAGGAATCATCTGCATTGGCGAAGCGTCTGGATCCACCCAATCACGAATTTCAATTTTATTGTAGGCGGCTTGTTTTGGATTAACTCTAACATACCAACTATGTAGATAGTGGCCACTCTTATTTAAAGTTTTAGAAGACCACTCTTCTTTATAAATTAAACCATGATATTTACTAAAATTTGCACGTCCAATTCCTTCAGAATAATCAGAGGCTTCCCCTTTTTTGACCTTAATTTGATGGGTAATTTCATTTATAGTTTCCGTCTTATCAAAACGGAGCGTTTCATTGCTTAATTCATTTTTAGAACTAAAACCAACAAAGAAATTTCCTTTAACGTTTTGGACTTGATAGCCACCTTTTTTCTCAAGGTAAGCTTTCAGATTCTTTAATGTAATAGTTACCTTACCACCATTATTATCCCCATTTGATACAATTTGAGTTTCCCCGATAACAAGATCTGGTTCATTGTCATTTAAGTCAAAACTCTCATTTCTCACGGTTAACGGACTTGGGACTGTAAATGTAAAGGTATCACCGTCCTCCAATTTGCCATCATAGGCACTCAAATCATAATCCACTGAGAACTTATAGTTTGAGTAGTCATGGTGCTCTGGAGAAAGGTTATAAATTCCATTTTCATCCGGACTTATAAATTTACCATTATCAACTTCCCAAATTCCAATATTACTGATAACGTTCTTCAGTTCCTTTGCTTGAACTGAATTTGGAGCAAAGATCATCCCTAGCAAACAGGCCAGAGAAGTTAGGATGGATAACCAAAATTTCTTGTTCTTCATTTTCTTCCTTTCTAAATAACCGAAAACATAAAACGACAAACTATGATTATAAAATCTCAACAACATCTCCTTTAAAATTCATTAAAATGGATGAGGCGCATTGATGAAACTACATCACATTTACAGACGTTCTTACAGTATGCAATTGCAATTATTTATCATATTGATTTTGTTTTTAATATAGAAACCTCCTTTAATTTTATTATAAAACAAAATTAACTTTTTTTGTAATAATATAAGGTTATTACTCTTTACAAAATATTGACACTGTGTAAAATTTTAACTTATATTTTTATTTTATCAACATAAAGCTTTCTCTCAAGAGACAGAACGCCCACAAAACTAGCTTCCATTTATAAGAAGCACTTAAAAGTAGCATATGGAAATGTTACATTCATTTATAGGTTTGAACCATCTTAATATTTATTCCGACTACTTTATATAATTGTTAATCAAATAAAATTGTATAATACCCAACATTCTTTCTGAACATAATATAAATTTGGAATTTTTATTTGTCTTGAATTGAAAACAGAAAGACCAGGGAAACCTGGTCTTTCTGAGATACAATTAGAAGAAATACTGATTCATTCTAATCTTCTTTTTTGCCTTTAGTGGCGACTAATCCTGCCCCCAAACCGAGAAGAGCTAGGCCTGCTGCTACTGCTGCTTGGCTTGCTGCACTTCCTGTATTTGGCAACTGCTCTTTTTGAGCTTGATTAGCTTTACTTGAAGCAATTTCTTTTGTATCTGCTTTTTCTGATACTTGTGGTTTTGTAGATTCTTGAGGTACTGGTTTAGTTGTTTCACTAGCCGTACCAACTTCTACAATGCGATCCTGAGCCACGACTTTATCATAGCTTTCTTTTTCAGTTCGCTTGCCATTTTCAACTTCGATCAAGTGAACACGGATACCTTTTTGACCTTCTTGGAGAACACGAGTTTGACCCACTGGAAGCTGATCATTCTTTTGTTCCTGAACCTTAAAATCAATTGTTTCTTCTTCGATTACAAGTTCTGGTCTGTTAAGGACTAGGTTCTTCACTTCATCTTCTGGAAGAGAAGTTCCTGGTTTAGTGCCAACTTCTACTATACGATTTTGAGCAGCGACTTTATCGTAAGTTTCTTTAAGCTGACGTTTTCCATTTTCCACTTCAATCAAGTGAAGACGAATACCTTTTTGACCTTCTTGTAGGACACGAGTTTCTCCTAGGTACAAGTTATCAGACTTACGCTCCTGAACCTTGAAGTCAATGATTTCTTCTTCGACTATAAGTTCGGGTCTGTCGAGGACAAGGTTCTTCACTTCGTCTTCTGGAAGAGAGGTTCCTGGTTTTGTTCCGACCAAGACGATGCGGTCTGTCGGAGCCTCTACCACTTCACGAAGTTTTTCTTCCTTACTTCCATCAGGATTAACCGCTGTAAAGATCCGTTCCTTACCAACTTTTCCTTCTTGTAGGACACGAGTTTCTCCTAGATACAGCGTTGAATCCTTTTTCTCAACTGTCTTGTAGGCCAAATCGCTTTCAACAAATTCGAGTTTTGGAAGTTCTTCTTGTACAGCAGCAACTGTCTTCTCAGAAACTGGTTTTTCCTTGGTCAACTGGATACGGTATTCCTTGACTTGTTTTCCACTTTCTGAAACAAGACGAACAAGTACTGGAAGGCTATCGTCTCCGCTATCTACAACTGTTGAAGCCACTTGGTCTGTTTCCTCGACTGAAACTTTTGGACGTTGTCCGCTATAAGTTACTTGATAGTCTTGACGGTTTTCAGCGAAATCAGGAAGTTCTTTTCCATCTACAAGAATCTTCGATTGCGTGCTTTCTTGAGGCAATTCACTCGGTGCAAGGAAGGTCATCTCAATCATCGCAACACCGCTCTTGTCAGCTTTACGCTCCATACGCCATCTCATGGCTTTGGCTTTGACAGCTTTAAAGGTAACGTTAATTTCATCACCGGCTGCGATGTCTTTATCCGCACGATAAGGAACAGCTTCCCAATTTTCTGGATTGTTGAATGGATGGTCTGCGTCGTAGGCTTGGTAGTTTGAATAGTAGGTTGGCACTTCAAACTCTGGACCGACATAGCGTTCTAAAACGAGTTTAGATGGTGCATCCGTACCACTATCTGCAAAGAAGTGAAGTTTGGCTTGAGCAACAGTCCGTTCTACAATCTTACCATTTTCACGGAAGATCACACCCGCTGATACTTCTGGATTAGAAGATGGTGTTGGAGACCAGTTTGTCCAACGACGATTTTCAGAATGATCTCTATCATTGATATAGTCAACACGGTCATGAGAACTGTCGTCAATATCATTAGTTGCTGAGGCAAAGGCTTGGTTACTATTTTCATCATAGTCAGGGTTGTCTGAGAGGGCCTCACCAAGTTTGTCTGTCACTCGTACAGTAAACTCAGCAACAAGATCACTACCAAGGACACGGCCTCGAACGGTAAATTGACCTGCTTTTGTCAGATTTTCTGCTGGAACTTCTTCCCATTCAACTGCCAAGTCTTTTATTTCGTAACCGTCTTTACCTGTGAAGTAAACAGGAACCTTTGTTGGCAATTCAAGCGGTTGCCCTACTTGTAGCAAGCGAGCTTGTTTGACCGCGGCAACTGGTTTACGAGAGAGCAAGTCTTTATTGCTTGTGAAGTGTAGACGGTATTCTCCTAGGATGTCCCCATTTTCAGCTTTCGCGATAACACGAACTGGCTCACCTTCACGAACACTTGGAACGACAGTAGCGAGACCATTGTTGCTAACACTTGCTGTTACTGCAGGAACTTTTCCATCTACAGACTCAAGATAGTAGTCTGTCAAATCAGGGTTGAAGTTTGCTAAGTCTTTACCGTCAACTTGGATTCTCGTTTGTCCTTGTTTAGCTGCCGCAACTTGTTTCGCAAAAATTTGTACTTCTGTGATAGACGTTCCCTTCTTGCTATCAAGTCGAACCATACGAATGCGAACCGCATAGGTCTCAACTTTATCAAAGCTGAAATGATTCATTTCTCCAGCTTTTAATTGAGCTGGTGCTTTGAGATTGCTTACCTCTTTCCAGTTTGCAGGATCGTTAAAGGCATGGTTTTCCTCACCTACAAAGCTAGGGTTTTTAGGGGCTGTTGGAACGGTCTTACCGACATAATATTCAATCACATAAGACTTCGGTACACCAACTCCGTGGTCTTCGTGGAATCCGACACTTAGATTATCAACTGAACGTTTGCTCAAAATACCTGAATCTCCGAATAGGACACCAACTGAAGCTTCTGGATTAGTACGGTTCCAGTTTGTCCAACGGTTAGCTGGGCGGTCATTAAAGGAAATCAATTTATCGTTGACGTTTGAAACAGGATCAGTTGGATTTGAGTCTGAAGCAAAGGCCAGTGGCAATTCTGAACCAGTCCATTGGTCAGAAATGTTTGCTCCCTTCTCAGTTTGAGCAGATACGCGAACATGGAGTTTAGTTGTTAATTGCGTACCTTCTAGGCGACCATTAACTGTAAAGACACCTTCCTTGGCGTATTGCTCTAGACGAATCGCGTCCCAAGTAACCTTAGCTGATGAAACGTGGTCATTTGAATCGTAGGTACGAACACTTTCTGGTAATTGTGGCGCTTCTGCAATTGGTGTTGTCACGCTGACTTCTT
The DNA here is from genome assembly GCA_905221255.1 of bacterium. GTDB lineage: Bacteria > Bacillota > Bacilli > Lactobacillales > Streptococcaceae > Streptococcus. The sequence continues at coordinate 236,780 of CAJNCL010000003.1, read as the reverse complement.
CAACCGAAACAATACCTTCTACAGAGACTTTAGCACGCGCTTCAAGGTCAATTCCTTCAACTTTACCTAGTACTTCAAAGGTTTGATAGTGTTCGAGTTTTTCTTTTGGAATGGCTTGCCAAATGACTTTGTGCGCTTTAGGGAAACCTTTGTCATACTCAACCGTTACTGTTGTTGGAAGAGTAGGTTCTTGATGCAAGTCTGTGACTACGTTTACAGGACGGATAGATTGCGCAACCTTCGTCTCAGTATTGGCTTGGATAGTGAGTTCAACTTGGCCTTTAGCTCCCTCATATTCCGCTTTCAGAGTGACTGCTCCTGGCTTATGTAACTCAAGCATTCCTTTACGAACCGCGACTTCCCCTTCACCACTTGTAGAGAAGGTTACTTTATCAGCTGGTAAAACTGCTTGTGTTCCGTCTTGATAGTGAGCGTGTACAGACAATTTCACTGTTTGGTCTTCTTTGAGGCTGTCAGCTTTCTCCACTTGTAGGCTCAAATGGTCAATTTTTGGTGCTTCTTCGAGGAACTGAATTGCATAGGTTTGAAGAGATCCACCATCTTTTGGTTGAACATAGATGCTTGCGCGCATGCCGTTTGCTGCACTTGCTTGGACTACAGTAACATCCGCATTTTCAGCACTTGCTACAACTTCTGGCAAGGATGCACCGTAAGCAAGAGTTCGATATTGCATTGGATTTTGAGTAGTAAGACCAGTGACAGCTTCGCCACCAACCGTTACAGTTGGTACTGCAGGAGCCGCAGGATTACCTTCTTCTACCACAAGGGTAGCGTGAATAGTCTCACCACCCAGTTGACCAGTCATTTGAATACGTGATCCTGCAACTGACAGTTTAGCTTTATCTGTTTCCGCAATCTCCCACTTATCAACTTCGTATTCTTGTACGCTTCCATCCGTAACAGCAATAGAAACGTATTTGTCAACAGCGCTCAAGTCTGTTCCTGGAGCAACACGCTTAACAGTTGGAAGCTCATTTGCGATTGCTAGAATTTCGACACGGGCCTCAACTTCGCGTCCGTCTGCCATACCTTTAACAGTCACAACTCCTGCTTGGCTCACATCAACTGAAGACCAAGTTACTGGACGTTTTTCACGACTGCCATCACTGTAGATAAAACCGACTGTCTTCGGCATTTTTGGCTCTTTCTCAATAACAGTACGTACTTTTGGTACTTCTGTTCCGAGAACGGTCTTTTCTTGGTCTTCTTTTTTACCAGTAAAGACCGTTACTTGACCAGATTTCAAGAGATCTGAATGGGCTGTTAGAGTGAATTTACCTGCTTGCTCAGTTGATTTAACAATGGCAACCCCTTTACCGTTAAAGGCTCTGCGAATCCAAGAACCATCTGCTTGTGCCTTATAACGTTCACGGCTGGCTTGTTCCCCATTATCAACACCGACTAGTTGACCTTGTCCATGCAATTGGAAACGAACCAGATTATTAGCAGTTGGTACCACATTTCCTTCACTGTCTACGATTTCATAGTAGATGTAGGTCAAGTCTTTTCCATCTGCAGCGATTGCGTGTTCTTCCTTGATGAGGCGAACTCCTGCTGGTTGGCCTGCAGTAGTGATCTTATCACGTGCAATTTCGTTTCCAGCTTCATCACGAGCTACAGCTTCCAAAGTACCTGGTTGGTACGCAACCTTCCACTCAAGGTAGAGTTCCTTGGCATTGGCACCTTCTTGGTATGTACGGCCATCACTGGTTTGTTTTTTGTTAAATTTCTTAACTCCAAGAGATTGACCATTTAAGAACAATTCTACGCTTGCAGCGTTTGAGTAAGCTCGAACTGGGATTTTTCCGTCTGAATCTTCAACTTTCGATGCCAATTCTCTATTTTCCCAGTTCCAGTGAGGAAGAAGGTGTACCATCGGTTTCTTCTTAGCAGAAACCCATTGGCTTTGGTAGAGATAAAAGTCATGTTTTGGAATACCTGCTGTATCTACGATACCAAAGTAAGAGCTCTTAACGGGAGTTTGGTTTTGGTTGTGCCATGGTGTAGGCTCCCCGATATAGTCCGTACCTGTCCAGATAAACTGTCCAGCATAGCCAGCGTTGTCACGGTCAAAGGTCCATGAATCTGTTGCCGTTTTACCCCAGCCAACTCGGTCATTACCATAGTCAGACTGTTCGTAATGACGCTCAGGTCCGTTACTATGTTTCAATTCCTGTTCAGGGCGATAGTAACTTCCACGTGTACGGGTAGCTGAAGATGTTTCAGAACCGTAAATCAACCAGTTTGGATGTTTCGCACGAAGTTTCTTGTAGTTATCTTCTGAATAGTTGAATCCAACCGCATCCAGTTCATCAGCAATTTTCTCATGTCCACCACTACCATTACCGAAACGGAACTTATCTGCTCCCATGGTAACGTAACGAGTTTTATCAACATCCTTGATAACTTTGACTAGACGTTTTACAGTTGCTAAAGAATGAGGTTTACCATCGGCTTCACCGATTTCGTTTCCGATAGACCACATGAAGATAGCTGGGTTATTTTTATCTCTTTCGACCATGGTACGAAGATCGTAGTCAGACCATTTTTCACCTTTTCTAGCTTCTGGGTGAGTAGCGTCTTTTTCAAAGAAACGTCCGTAGTCATATGGTTTCTTGCCACCATACCACGTATCAAAGGCCTCTTCCTGAACCAGCAAACCAAGTTCTGCTGCGATTTGCAAGGTCTGTGGACTTGCAGGGTTATGAGTTGTACGGATGGAGTTAACGCCCATCTCCTTCATTTGTTTGAGACGACGGTATTCTGCTTTATAATTTTCTTCTGCTCCAAGCGCTCCGTGGTCATGGTGCAAGGAAACACCATGGAATTTAATTCGTTCACCATTCAAAGAGAATCCTTCATTTGGAGTCCAATGATAGTAACGGTAACCAAACAAATCCTTCTTAGCATCCACCAACTGACCATCACGGTATACACGCGTAATCAATTCATACAAGGCAGGTTTGTCATTTAAAACGGTCCAGAGTTTTGGTTGTTCAACTTCTAAGATCGCATCAAGGCTTGTTGATTCATGTGCTTTCAAGGTACGGCTCGCTGTTCGAACCAAGCCTGTTACAGCTTGACCACCACGTTCAACGATTTGATATTCTGCCACCAGTTCATGGTCTTTATCATCTGTATTGACTATCTTGCTGGCTACATGAGTTTCAACCTTACCATGTTGCTGTTGTTCTAGCTTTGGTGTTAAGATGGTTGTCCCATTTTTCTCAACATGAACCTTATCTGTCACTTGCAAGGTCACATCACGGTAGATACCACTACCAGAGTACCAACGGCTACTTGGTTGTTTATTGACTGCATGGACAGCAATCACATTCTCACGACCATCTTTGTGAAGATATTTGGTGATATCGTATGAGAACTGGTTATAACCATTTGGATAATGCCCCACTAACTGACCATTGACATAGACTTGAGAGTCCATGTAGACACCATCAAAGGTGACACGAACATTTTTCTTGAGATCTTTTTCATCAAGTTTAAAGGTCTTACGATACCAAGCTTCACCACCATTGAGCTGTCCACCTTCGTTTTGGGCAGGTGATTGATGGTCAAAATCGTTAAAGATACTCCAGTCGTGTGGGAGATCCAATTTTTGCCATGTTGATACATCTGCATCTGATTTCACAGCTTCTTTAGGATTCGCATTAAGTTTAAAGTGCCAATTTTGATTAAAATTCACTTTTCTATCTTCAATCATTTGATTCACTTCTTCATTTGTCGCAGCTTTCAAATCTTCCTTGACAGGCTTTTCTTGACTTGAAGCTTGAGATTCTACCTTTGGAGCTGTTTCTTCAGGTTTTAGTGACGCTTTCTCCTCTTTTGGAGCTACAGGTTCATCTTCTTTCTTCTCTGGTTTGCTTGCTTCAATTTGAGCAGCTTGACTTTGATCGACACTTACAGCCTCGTTATTCTCTACTACTGCTTGATCCTGTTTTTCCTCCACTGCTGGACTTTCCTCTTTTGCTTGTTCTACAGTGTGCGCAATAGGAGTTTCATCGGCAAAAACTGGTGATTCTCCAACAACACTTCCTCCAAATAGAACAGCACAGGTTCCAATCATGACAGAGCAAGCTCCTACAGCAAACTTACGAATACTGTAGACTCTTTTACGATTCCAAAAGCCTTTTTCCATAAAATCCTCCTTTAGTAACCGCTTCCATTTCTTTGTAAGCGCATTACTTTTTTATAGCCTTTTATCCTTATTTTATAAAATAATATAGGAAATTTCAATACCCTAAACACAAAAAATCATATTTTTGATTGTTTTTTCTAAAATTTGTAGAAGATTCAAAAAATGTGAATATAGATTTAGAACAAAAAACAAACATTTCTTGTCACTCAGTTAAATATTATAAAAAGTTCCTTACAAAAGGAACTTTTTTTACTTATAATTAAAAGTCTCCCCTGCTAACTTATCGGCTAGCTTGGGAAAGAGGCTATAAAATTTGTGAGCTAAATTGAGCAAAAAAGGAAGATTAAGTTCTCGTTTATTCTTTCCTATGGTCCTGACAATCTTTTTAGCAACTGCATCTGGTTCTAAAAGAAAGCGGTCAACAGACTTAAGGTAGCTCCCATCTGGGTCTGCCTGGTCAAAAAAGGAAGTACGAATCGGTCCTGGATTGACTGTTGTCACATAGACTCCATAAGGCATGAGTTCGAGGCGTAGCGCATTTGAAAATCCAATAGCCGCAAACTTGGTCGCTGAGTAAAGGCTAGACTTAGCTGTTGCAATCAAGCCTGCCATACTGATGATATTGATGATATGCCCCTTTCGGCTTTCTTTCATACGAGCTGCAAGACGACGAGACAAGTTCATCAGAGCAAAGGTATTGACCTCAAACATCTGGTGAATGTCTTGATTAGAAATCTTGTCAAATTCTTCAAATATTCCATAACCAGCATTGTTAATCAAGACATCAATCTTACCATAGCGGAGATAGAGGTCAGTTACCAGATCCTCTAGGATCGAGTCATCGGTAATGTCGATTTCAATCCATTCCACATTCGAATGATTTCCATAGAGTTGTCCTAGTTTTTCCTTATTTCTACCTAGCAGAATGAGTTGGTCATCTGGCAAAAGTTTGACCATTTCTTGGGCTAAGCCACCGCTAGCACCTGTAATGAGAATAGTAGACATACTTTTCCTTTCTCAAGATTCTAGATTTCCACTTCTTCCAAGTCTTTGACCACATGAACATTTTCAAAGATACTAGAGGCATCCTTTTTAAGCTGGCTGATATCTTTTGAAAGAAAACGAGCACTGATATGGTTGAGTAAGAGGCGTTTAGCACCGGCTTCTGCTGCTACTTGTGCTGCCTGCATATTGGTTGAGTGACCGTGATTGCGAGCAATTTTTTCATCTCCCTTGCCATAAGTCGACTCATGGACAAGAACATCTGCATTGACTGCTAGACGCACACTGGCATTGGTTTTTCGGGTGTCGCCCAGAATGGTGATAATCTTACCCGGACGGGGAGCTGAGATATAGTCAGCAGCTTTGATTTCAGTTCCGTCTTCTAGAACAACGTCCTGACCGTTTTTAATTTTTCCAAAAAGCGGGCCAAATGGAACACCAGCGGCCTTAAGTTTTTCAGCATCCAAGGTACCTTCTAAGTCCTTTTGCATGACACGATAGCCAACACAGAAAATAGTGTGGTCCAGCTCCTCTGCATACACCGTAAATTTATCGGTCTCAAGGATCTTCCCTAGAGAATCTTGGTCAAACTCATGAAAATGAATGCGGTAAGGCAGACGAGAACCTGACACACGAAGGCTGGTTAAGACAAAGGACTTAATGCCTTGTGGTCCATAAATGTCCAAATCTGTCTGCTCTTCATTGGCCTGAAAGGCACGGCTAGAGAGAAACCCTGGCAAGCCAAAGATGTGGTCTCCATGCAGGTGGGTGATAAAGATTTTGCTGACCTTACGTGGTCGGATTGTGGTTTCCAGAATGCGATTTTGCGTTCCTTCTCCACAGTCAAAGAGCCAAACTTCGTTAATCTCATCCAAGAGTTTCAGGGCGAGACTTGAAACGTTGCGGGCTTTGGAGGGCTGACCAGCCCCTGTTCCTAAAAATTGAATATCCATTCGATACTTTCTAATTAATCAATATATAACATGGCTGTGCGATTTTCCGATCGGAAATAGCGCTTGCTAGAAAAAGCAACAGCTTCTTGCAGTAAATCCTCTTGACTGTAGCCTTTGAGACGTTTACGACCATCCGCCAAGCTTTCCAAATCAGTCAAAGCTGTGAGACTCTCCACGCTAACAACTTCCTCATCTCCGACAGGCTTCATGTAAATCTTTCCAGATTCTTCAAAGACGAGTTGATGAGGGAAAATTTGCGCAATTTCAAAGAGCAAGTCAGCTGTGATTACTTCCTCAGCTTCTGAGAAGATCCGCCCCAGTCCCTCACTCTCATAGCAAAAACCAAAGGATTTGCCAGATAAATTAAGACGAATAAAAGGCTTATTTTCAAAGGTGAAACTTGGCTCAGCATTGTAGAGATTCAGTTCCTGACTGAGTTCTGCAAAATAATCCGTCGCAGCTTTAGGACTCTTTTTCTGGTAGAGTTCTGCAAAGTAGGCATTAACGACACTCGGAGGAGGTGTGATGAGAGCCAACTGCTCTTGCTCTGTTTTGCCAGCTAGAAGTTGATCTAGATAGACCTTATCCAGACTTGTATAACCTCCATACTTTAGAGCCAAGGTTTTAATATCAGTCATAAAATTCCTCTAACCTCCATTTATTTTTCTCGGAAATATAGCCTGTAATCACTTCACCATCATCTTGATAATCGCGCTCTTCCAGAATCGCCACACTTTCCAAATCATGAATCTTGTAGGATTTTGAAAAAGGCACGCGCAGAGTAAAGAATTCAAAAATCTCCTTGATTTTCTCTAAAAACAATGCTTGCAAGTTCTCACGACTATCCTCAGACTTGGCAGAAATGAGGGCATAAGGCGTTTGAGTAGGCGTGAAATCCTCCACCAAATCCGCTTTATTATAAAGGGTCAGGCGAGGAATATCCTCCATATCCAAGTCTTTCATGATAGACAGAACCGTTTTTTCATGCTCCTCGTGATAAGGATTGCTGGCATCGATGACATGAACCAAAAGATCCACATGCTTGCTTTCTTCCAAAGTTGACTTGAAACTGGACACCAATTCAGTTGGCAAATCCTGGATAAAACCAACCGTATCAGTCAAGGTAACCTGAAGATTGCCCCCCAGATGGATGCTCTTTGTCGTCGCATCCAGGGTCGCAAACAGCTCGTCTGCTTCATACTGGGTCTTGCTGGTCAAGGTGTTCATGATAGTTGATTTCCCAGCATTGGTGTAACCAATCAAGCCAATCTTAAAGGTGCTTGACTCCAAGCGTTTTTCTCTGACTGTCGCCCGATTTTTCTCAACCACCTTGAGCTGGCGTTCGATATCCGTGATTTGATTGCGAACACTACGTCGGTTCAGTTCTAGCTGGCTTTCACCAGGACCACGGGAACCAATTCCACCTGCCTGACGGCTGAGCATAATCCCCTGACCAACCAAGCGAGGCAAGAGATATTTGAGTTGAGCTAGGTGGACTTGGAGTTTCCCTTCATGGCTTCGAGCCCGCATAGCAAAGATATCCAAAATCAACTGCATACGGTCAATGACCTTGACACCCAGAACTTCTTCTAAATTGACATTTTGCCGTGGAGTCAAGCGATTATTGACGATGACAGTAGTAATTTCTTCTGCATCCACCATGAGTGCAATTTCTTCCAACTTACCAGAACCGACAAAGGTCTTGGAGTCATACTTTTCCCGTTTTTGCCTGTAACTACCTACTACGACTGCTCCAGCAGTCTTAGCCAGACTGGCCAATTCTTCCATGGAGAGGTCAAAATTGTCCATGCCCTGCAATTTCACACCGATGAGCAGGACCCGTTCCTCTTTTTTCTCCGTTTCAATCATTTAAAAACTCCTCAATCTGGCTTAGAATGCGGTCCTTCACGTCAGACTCTCCGATCTGATAAAAGGTCACCTGCATGCGATTACGGAACCAGGTCAGCTGACGCTTAGCAAAACGACGCGTTGCCTGTTTGAGACTCTCGCTGGCTTCCTCGAGTGTCTGCTCCCCACGAAAATAAGGAAAAAGTTCCTTATAGCCAATGCCTTTGGCAGCCTGCACATCTGGATAATGGTCAAAAAGCCACTTAGCCTCATCCAAAAGTCCAGCCTCAAACATCAAATCCACTCGGTGGTTGATACGCTCATAAAGCTGACTGCGTTCATCATCTAAGCAGATAATCAGTGGTTCATAAGGACTTTCTTGATTTTCCAAATCCTGACCAAAATGGACGATTTCCAAGGCACGCATGGCACGACGACGGTTAAACTGGGGAATTTCAAGGCCTGCTTGCTTCACGAGATGGACTAATTCCTCATCTGAATAAGGCTCCAAGCTAGCCCGATAAGCTACAATCTCCTCATGAGGTGTTTCCCCACCTAGATGGTAGCCTTCTAACAAGCTCTGGATATAAAGCCCAGTGCCACCAGCGATAATGGCTAGCTTGCCACGACTTTGAATATCCTCAATAGCCTTCTTAGCTTCTGAAACAAAATCAAAAGCCGAGTAAGACTCGGTCACCTCTCTGACATCAATCAAATGATGAGGAACAGATGCTTGCTCCTCTGGGCTAGCCTTGGCCGTCCCAATATCCAATCCTCTGTATACTTGCTGACTGTCACCACTGACCACCTCTCCACCAAAGCGCTTGGCCACTTCAATAGCAAGGGCTGTTTTCCCAACAGCAGTCGGTCCAACAATCACAATTATTTTTGTTTTCATCTTTTTTCCTTGAAAAATTCCCATTTTTTCGTTACTATTATTATATCACAAAAAGGTCGGTCAGAAAAATGCTACCTCTTGAGGAGCCTGGCTGATCGGGAAGATAAAGGAGGAAGACTCATGGCTAAAGGATTCGCTAAAGGTCTTGTAACAGGTGTCGCAGGAACTGTCGCTGCCGTTGCAGGTGCAGTATACGCAATTAAAAAGAAAGTGATTGAGCCAGAAGAGCAAAAAGCAGCTTTCATCGAAGAAAACCGCAAAAAAGCAGCTCGCCGTCGCGTATCACATTAAGCAACAAAAGAAGTTGAGAAATCTCAACTTCTTTTTATGTTATTAAATAGCCAAATCAAACTTCAGCTGTGGCTTAACCGGATCATAGTCAACCAACTCAAAGTCCTCCGCTTTGATATCAAAGAAATTAGTCCCATCAGGAACATTTAAAACCAAGCGTGGTTGGCAGTTTGACGGCTCACGACGGAGCAATTCCTCTGCTTGTTCAAACTGATTATCATAGATATGAAGGTTGTTGATAAAATAGAAAAACTTCCCAACCTTCCAGCCGAAATGCTTGGCAATCATCATTTGAAGAGCCACATACTGCATAGCGTTAATGTGGTGGGCCACCAACATATCATTCGAACGCTGGGTCAAGGTCGCATCCAGATAGATGTCCCCATCAACCCGACGGACATCAAACATGGTCTGAAAGGCGCATGGAAGGAGGCCGTCTGTCTCCTCAAATGCTTGGTAATCCCAGAGCGAGATGATATTGCGACGGTTCCAAGGGTTGGCTTCCAACTGCTTGAGAATCTTATTGATGATGTCGTGTTTCTTAACGACCGCCCCATAGCGTTCACCGATGGTTCCCGTATCTCCCACTTCCCAGTCATTCCAGTAGTGAACATTGTACTTATCATTGAGAACATCTAGGCTATTAGACTGATCTTGGTAAATCCAAAGGACTTCCTTAATGGCGGATTTGATTGCAATGGGTCGCAAGGTTGTGATGGGAAATTCACCCTTTGACAAATCATACTCTGCAAAGGCACCCGTTATGTACTTGGAGTTGGCAACAGTCCCATCCTTGTACTTGGGACGAGCCTGCTCAGAAAAGACACCGTCTTTGAGGATTCGTTCAATATTCTCTTTAAAAATCGTATCAGCTTTTGTCATTTACTCTCACCTCATTTATTGTCCTAACTAGTATAGCATAAAAAAAGAAAGGAGGAAAATCACTGGCTTTAAAGTAGTGTTTTTCTCCTTTTATGATCTTATTGCAATACAAGTGATGCTGCTCCGATAACTCCAGCGTCATTTCCTAGAGTTGCAAGAGCTAGTTTGGTTGTTGTACGTACTTGTGGGAAGGTGTTTTCGTCGTAGACTTTTTGAACACCTTGTAGAAGGAATTCTCCCGCAGCTGATACACCACCACCGATAACGATTGTTGATGGGTTTAGGATTGATCCTATGTTAGCACACGCGATACCCAAGTAACGTGAGAAGTTACGGTAAACGATCAAGGCAAGGTCATCCCCTTCTTTTGCAAGGTCAAAGACAGTTTTGGCTGTTACTTCTTCACCGTCGTCGATCAAGCGTTTCAAGGCCGCATCGCCTTCGTATTCATCAGCATAACGACGTGTCAAGTTGACAATCCCTGTTGCAGAAGCAACTGTCTCAAGACAGCCCTTTTTACCACAAGTACATGCGATTGGTTGGTCAAAGTCAACAGTGATGTGGCCAAGCTCACCTGCCGCTCCAGCAACACCGTGAAGCAATTTGCCTTCTGCCACGATACCGCCACCAACACCTGTACCAAGTGTCATAAAGACAACATCCGGTTGGTTTTCACCAGCACCCATCCAACGCTCACCAAGAGCAGCTACGTTGGCATCATTATCAATGAAGAATGGAATCCCCAAGGCTTTTTCAATCTTTTCTTTAATTGGTTGAAGGGTTTTCCAGTTGAGGTTGTAGGCACCGATAACAGTACCTTTTTCACGGTCAACCACACCAGGTGATCCCATTCCAATACCTCGGAAATCCGTAGCTGACAATCCAAGCAAGTCCAAACGATGCTGAATAGACTCAATCATATCATCTACGATATGGCTTCCTTCATCCAAAATATTAGTCTTGATAGACCATTTTTCTTGGATTTCTCCCTCTTGAGTTAAAATTGCAAACTTGATAGAAGTTCCACCAAGGTCAATCCCAATAATCTTTTGACTCATCATATTCTCCTTTTTAATTGAAAATGCTTACAGATATAGTATAACAAAATCGTCTCTTTTGTGCAAAGGTTTGCAGGCTACAAGCCAAAATTAAAACATCTCATTTGCTTCACTATTTGTAAAAATTAGTCACCTAAATGTTGAATGGCATAGTTTGCTTCTTCTTTGGTAAATTTTCTAAAATAAGGAGAAGTTAGCCTCTCATAAATTTCTGTCTTTGATAAATGGGCATTCTTTCGGTATTCCCTTGCTTGAGCTAAGGCATTCGCCTTATAGTCTGCTTGCAAATGATTGATAGCATATTGTGCAGTGTCACTATTAAAACCTTCATAAATTAACATCTCATAAATTCTTTTTTTTGACAAATGAATCCTATTATAATCTTGTGCTGTCTTTAAAGCTGCTGAGTATGGATTCCCGGCTACTGGTTTTGGTTGTCGCACACCATCGTTTCCTACATAGTAACGACCACCATCTACCCATTTACCCCTTACCATTTTGCCTTTAGAATCAACATAGTAACGGCCACCATCTACCCATTCATTCTTGGCCATCTTACCATCTGATTTATAATAATAGTCCCCTACCCATTTATTGCGGACAATGCTTCCTTCTGGTGTTAAATCTAGTTTTTGAATGGCATAGTTGGCTTCTTCTTCTGTAAATTTTCTAAAATAAGGAGAAGTTAACCTCTCATAAATTTCTGTCTTTGACAAATTGGCATTCTTTCGGTATTCTCTTGCTTGAGCTAAGGCATTCGCCTTATAGTCTGCTTTCAAATGATTGATAGCATATTGTGCAGTGTCACTATTAAAACCTTCATAAATTAACATCTCATAAATTCTTTTTTTTGACAAATGAATCCTATTATAATCTTGTGCTGTCTTTAAAGCTGCTGAGTATGGATTCCCGGCTGCCGGTTTTGGTTGTCGCACACCATCGTTTCCTACATAGTATCGACCACCATCTACCCATTTACCCCTTACCATTTTGCCTTCAGAATTAACATAGTAACGGCCACCATCTACCCATTCATTCTTGGCCATCTTACCATCTGATTTGAGGTAATAATTTCCTACCCATTTGTTGCGAGCGTAGCTGCCTTCTGCTGTTAGATAATAATATGAACCATAGTTTTTATCATAAATCCAGTCACTTTTAACCTTTTTTCCATCAGAATCAACATAATAACGACCACCATCTACCCATTCATTTTTAGCTCTCTTTCCATCTGATTTGAGGTAGTAATTTCCTACCCAGCCAGACTGAACTTTAGATTGTGATTTATCCTGTTTAGGAGTTGTTTCTTTAGTTTTTTCAGCCGGTTTTGGTGCTGGGGTTTTTGGTTTCTCAGCGGGTTTCGGTGCTGGTGTTTTCGGTTTCTCAGCTGGTTTTTGTGCTGGTGTTTTTGGTTTCTCAGCAGGTTTTGGTGCTGGGGTTTTTGGTTTCTCAGTAGGTTTTGGTACTGGGGTTTTCGGTTTCTCAGCGGGTTTTGGTGCTGGCGTTTTCGGTTTCTCAGCTGGTTTTGGTGCTGGGGTTTTCGGTTTCTCAGCGGGTTTTGGTGCTGGCGTTTTCGGTTTCTCAGCTGGTTTTGATGCTGGCTTTGGCGCTGGTTTTGGTTGCCACAGACCATCGTCTCCTACATAATAACGACCACCATCTACCCATTCATTTTTGGCCATCTTACCATCTGATTTTAGATAGTAATTACCTACCCATTTGTTGCGAGCGTAGCTGCCTTCTCCTGTTAGATAATAATAGGATCCATAGTTTTTGTCATAAATCCACTCAGCTTTAGCCATCTTACCATCTGATTTTAGATAGTAATTGCCTACCCATGTGTTGCGAGCGTAGCTGCCTTCTCCTGTTAAATAATAGTATGACCCATAGTTATTGTCATAAATCCATTCATTTTTAGCTCTCTTCCCATTTGATTTGAGATAGTAATTACCTACCCATGTGTTGCGAGCGTAGCTACCTTCTGCGGTTAGATAATAATAGGATCCATAGTTTTTATCATAAATCCATTCACTCTTAGCCATTTTACCATCTGATTTAAGATAGTAATTGCCTACCCAAGCATTTTGGACATAGTTTCCCGAAGCATTTAGATAGAAATAAGAATTAGCTTTTTTATCAAAAATCCACTTATTAGTAACTTTAGTACCATTTTCATAGTACGATGAGCCTACCCAACCAGACTGAGCTGTAGATTTGGACTTATCCTCTTTAGGAATTGTATTTTTAGGTTTCTCAGCAGGTTTTTGAGCTGGTGTTTTCGGTTTCTCAGCGGGTTTCGGCGCTGGCTTTGGTTCTGGTTTTGGTTCTGGTTTCGGTGCTGGTGTTTTTGGTTTCTCAGCAGGATTTTGCGCTGGTGTTTTTGATTTCTTAGCTTGATTTGACGCCGAAGTTGTATTCTCTTTTACAACCTTACCATTTTTAGATGCATCCTTTTCTTGAGCAGAAACATGCTGAGCCGAAAAAGGAAAGTCTCCAGTTGTATCTGTAAGTGAAATGAGTCCCAGTGTTGCAGTTGCTAAGCTGGTTACTAAAAATTTTTTTGATTTTTTCATAAAAATCTCCATTATTTTTATTGATTTATACCTATAGTATACCATATACTTAATTTTTTTTACACTCAAATAATAGCTATTTATGAAAGCCCTATTTTAAAATGAAGTGCAACACAAAAGACATGTTCATCTGATATGCTAGAGTTGCGAAAAACAGTATAAAAGAAGATGAACATGTCCACTAATTATTCTTATACAAGCACTTATCTGAAGCTGAGCGACTAGAAATTGAAGCTTATTTAAACGTAGGACTCAAACCTGCTGAGTTTGCTCGTAGACTGGGGGGAAACTGCTCTACTATTACTCGTAAAATGAATCGTGGTTCCATAACATAAGTGAAATAAGTCAATGGGCAGAAGATCTATTACCTACACCATTATGCAGATGCTACCCATAACCGTTATCAGTATGCTAGAGAAGCCAGCTATTATTTGAAACTAGATCGTTTATCGGACGACTTTCTGAAAGAATTTACAGAAGTAATGGGAGAGAAATCAACGGGACATAGCATAGATGCCTTTGTTCACACCTATAAACTCCAACCCCTTTTTGAAATAGGAAAATCCATTTTGTTCTGAGTGGAAAGACAATAGGAGAACCTTCTATTTTGAACTTGGCTATAGTCCGCAAAAAAGCTGTTTGAGCTCACTCAAACAGCTTTAAAGATACTCTCTTAATTAGAGGAACAACTTTGTTGCACTTGACTTGTCAATCAGTGTTAAAATAGTTATTCTAAATAATTAGTCACCCAAATGTTGAATTGCATAGTTGGCTTCTTCTTCTGTAAATTCTCCACCATAAGGCGAAACTAGCCATTTATGTATTTCCGATTTCGATTTTTTATTATATTTACTAAGAATCCTTGCTTTAGCTAAGGCATTCGCCTTATAGTCGGCTTGCAAATGATTGATAGCATATTGTGCAGTGTCACTATTAAAACCTTTAAAAATTAACATCTCATAAATTCCTTTTTTTGACAAATGGATATTATTATAACCTTGTGCTTCCTTCAAAACTGCTGAGTATGGATTCCCGTCTGTTGGTTTTGGTTGCCACACACCATCGTATCCTACATAGTAACGGCCACCATCAACCCATTTACCTATTACCATTTTGCCTTCAGAATCAACATAGTAACGACCGCCATCTACCCATTCATTCTTGGCCAGCTTTCCATCTGATTTATAATAATAGTATCCTACCCATTTATTGCGGGCAGAGCTTCCTTCAGGTGTTAAATCTAGTTTTTGAATGGCATAGTTAGCTTCTTCTTCCGTAAATTTATCAACTTTCGGAGAGGTCAGCTTTCTATATATTTCTGATTTAGATGAAGTACCATATTTTAAATGCATTCTTGCTTGAGCCAAGGCATTTGCCTTATAATCTGCATTCAAATGATTGATAGCATATTGTGCAGTGTCACTATTAAAACCTTCATAAATTAACATCTCATAAATTCCTTTTTTTGACAAATGAAGGCTGTTATAACCTTGTGCTTCCTTTAAAGCTGCTGAGTATGGATTCCCGGCTGCTGGTTTTGGTTGCCACACACCATCGTATCCTACATAGTAACGACCACCATCTACCCATTTTTTACTAGCCATTTTACCATCTGATTCAACATAATAACGGCCACCATCTACCCATTCATTCTTGGCCATCTTACCGTCTGATTTAAGATAGTAATTTCCTATCCATTTGTTGCGAGCGTAGCTGCCTTCTGCTGTTAGATAATAATAGGAACCATAGTTTTTATCATAAATCCAGTCACTTTTAACCATCTTTCCATCAGAATCAACATAATAACGACCACCATCTACCCACTCATTTTTGGCCATCTTTCCGTTTGATTTGAGATAGTAATTACCTACCCATTTGTTACGTACGTAGCTTCCTTCTCCTGTTAGATAATAGTATGACCCGTAGTTTTTGTCATAAATCCATTCACTCTTGGCCATCTTTCCATCTGATTTGAGATAGTAATTGCCTACCCAAGTGTTACGAGCAGAACTTCCTTCTGATGTTAGATAAAAATATGAACTCGATTTCGTATCATAAATCCATTCATTTTTAGCTCTTTTCCCGTCTGATTTTAGATAGTAATTACCTACCCATGTATTACGAGCATAGCTACCTTCTGCTGTTAAATAATAATGTGCAGAGTACTTTTTATCATAAATCCATTCATTCTTGGCCATCTTTCCATCTGATTTGAGATAGTAATTGCCTACCCAAGCATTTTGGACATAGTTTCCCGAAGCATTTAGATAGAAATAAGAATTAGCTTTTTTATCAAAAATCCACTTATTAGTAACTTTAGTACCATTTTCATAGTACGATGAGCCTACCCAACCAGACTGAGCTGTAGATTTGGACTTATCCTCTTTAGGACTTGTATTTTTAGGTTTCTCAGCAGGTTTTTGAGCTGGTGTTTTCGGTTTCTCAGCGGGTTTCGGCGCTGGTTTTGGTGTCGGCTTTGGCGCTGGTTTCGGTGCTGGTTTCGGTGCTGGTTTTGGCTCTGGTTTCGGAGCTGATTTCGGCGCTGGTGTTTTCGGTTTCTCAGCTTGATTTGGCGCCGAAGTTGTATTCTCTTTTACAACCTTACCATTTTTAGATGCATCCTTTTCTTGAGCAGAAACATGCTGAGCCGAAAAAAGAAAGTCTCCAGTTGTATCTGATAATGCAATAAGTCCCAGTGTTGCAGTTGCTAAGCTGGTTACTAAAAATCTTTTTGATTTTTTCATAAAAATCTCCATTGTTTTTAATGATTAATAGCTATAGTATACCATATACTTAATTTTGCTTTCAAATCAAATATTAAATATTAACAAATAAATCTAAAAATTAATTAAAAAATTTATAATTATATCACTTCCAACTCATACAAACCTCTGACCGCGTTACAGCCATAGATAGCTTCTGCTTGGTTCAAGTCTGCCAAAGTCATAATTTTCTCTTTTACCTGTCCTGTTTCCAACAAATGCTGACGGTAAATTCCTGGCAAAATTCCAAGTCTGATAGGCGGTGTGTAGAGTTTACCATTAATTTTTAAGACCAGATTTCCAATAGAGGTCTCAAGCAGTTCTCCTGCTGCATTATGGTAAATGATTTCCTGTTTACCTAGGCTTAAATGTGGTCTGTGAGTGGTTTTGAAGTAGGTAAATGCTTGCCGCAAATCAGCTTCTTGCAGACAAAGTTGAGCCTGACAGAAACTAGGACTAAGGGGTGTTAATACTTGACGACTGAGTTCTATCTCTCCAGACTTGCTGAGGGTAATTCGCAAACGGTAGTCTTGATTAGCATCACAAGCTTGACACTCTTCCTCTATCTTTTGTCTCATTTTTTTTGGATCAAAAGGATAGGCAAAATAACGACTCGCCTTTGTCAATCTTTCCAGATGTTGATCTTCAAATAGCAGGCTCTTCTGACTGATTCTTCCTGTAGTAATCAATTTGAAACGAGCTTGTTTACGGTAGAGAACAGCCGCCTTTTGATGAACTTCACGGTATTCAGACTCCCAGGTGCTATCCCAAGTAATCCCTCCGCCAACTCCATAAATGGCTTGACCCTTGTGAAGTTGGATAGTCCGAATGGCGACATTAAAAATCCGTCGCCCATTTGGAAGCAAGAGACCAATCGTTCCACAGTAAACTCCTCTGGGTTGTGGCTCCAAGTTCTTGATGATTTCCATGGTCGCAATTTTCGGAGCTCCCGTTATGGATCCACAAGGAAAAAGTGACTGAAAAATGGCAACCAAGTCCACATCCTCTCGCAACTGACTCTTGATGGTCGACGTCATCTGCCAAACAGTCGAATACTGTTCCACTTGGCAAAGACGCTCCACGTGCTCACTACCCACCTCAGAAATACGGTTCATATCGTTGCGCAAGAGGTCCACAATCATCATATTTTCAGAGCGATTTTTAGGATCTTGCTCCAACCAAGCTGCCTCTTTCAAATCTTCATCGTCAGTCAGACCACGTTTAGTTGTTCCCTTCATTGGACGAGTCGTTAATTCTCGGTCATTTTGCTCAAAAAACAGCTCTGGACTCATGGAAATCACTGCCATCTCATCATGTTCAACATAGGCATTGTAGCCCGCCTCCTGCTCTACCACCATGCGATTGTAGATGGCAAAAGGATTAGCACTCAAGTCTTGCTTGAGTTGGACAGTGTAATTGACCTGATAGGTGTCCCCCTGACGCAAATGATGGTGAATCTGGGCAATAGCCTTTTCATAGTCCTCTGCTGACGTTACTTCCTGCCAATTTGAAGGCAGATCTACTTCCTCATAAGTCAGTGGAATAGGGGATGTTTCCACCCTATCGTGAACGGTAAAGTAAAGCAAATACTCGCCCAATAGAGGAAGCTTATGAACTGCTAATTTCTCCTCAAATGCAGGTGCAGCCTCGTAACTGACATAGCCCACCACATAATACCCTTGCTCTTGGTAGCTTTCCACTTGTGCCAGCAAGTCTGCCACTTCTGATAAATCTCTCGTTTTTAACTCTTTGATAGGCTGGGTAAAGGTGTATCTCTCCCCCAAAGCCCTAAAATCAATCACTGTTTTTCTATGCATATCTTAAGTATAGCATAAAAAGGTAAATCAAGAAAAACTTAATCTACCTTTTTACTCATCTATTTAATACAATTTATGCTTTAAAAAGATTTCCTGAGAATCCGTCTGATTTTTGAAGTAACTGTTTATAAACTTTTTCTTTAAGTCTAACAGTATTGTCGAATTTATTCCCTTGCAAGTCTTTTTCAACAGCTTCGTTGAATAATTCTTTAAGTCTAGCATAAGTCGAAATTTTCTCACCGTTAATTTCAATTTCAGCAAAACCATTATGAGCTTTATCGTATACTTCTTTATACCAAGCTTTCTTCCAAGCTTCAAGTGATTTGAATTTACCGCCAGAAACTTTATCGATGATGAAGTCATCACCAAGACCTTTATTTCCAGCTTTTTGAGATTCTTGTTTATACTTGTTAGAAGCATATCCTACAAATCCATTGATATATCCGAAGTAACCCCACATACGGAATGTATTGTGTTTGAATGAGATTGAACCAACGGCACTTTGACTTGTATTACCACCGTAAATACCAGTCATCATATTAACTGTTGTATAGGCACTATCGAATCCTTCAGCACGGTAATGACCGTTTCTAGGTAGTCCGTGTTTAGTAGCGAAGTTGTTATCTACAAGCTGATCTATGGTTGAAAGTTTAAGGTTTTTCTCTTCATCATTAAGGTCACGAACTAAATCCCATTGGTGAGGTTGTCCAATAAGACCGTTACGATCAGCTTTTTCACGCCATTTCTTATCAATTCGTTTAAACCACTTATCGTTAGTTCCGGCATTCTTAGCAATAACTGCATCAGCTTCTAAATGATCAAGCATCATAAGAGCTTCGTTATAGTTCTTCATGTAATGGTCAATCTTCTCACGACTATCTAATTTATTTGGATCATAGTTGTACCATTGGTTACCATCGTTTTCACGTTTGTAAGCCATGTTAAGACCTAAAGCACCGTAGTCACCATTCGGGCTTGATACAGCTGGTGATTGTAACATACCTTGAGCAAATGCTTCTACGTCAGTTCCTTCACGATGTCTCCATCCACCTAAATAAGCCATACGGTCATTAATATGTGTAGTTTCGTGTGTGAATGCAGATGTACCGAAATCACTGATCATACTTGACCAAATGTAGTATACAGCTTCAGAGTTTCGCGGAGTGTCAAAAATATAAGCGTAAGCTCCCATACCGTTATCACCGTGCCATTTACCTGTAGGTCCGTAGAACTCACGAATTGGAGCATAATCACCATTCTTCGTATGACCCATTCTATCAACCCATCCACCTGGGGCACCATGGTTATCCCAAATTGCTGATGGAACCATGTTTTCAGATTTCAATAACTGATTACGTACATTATCAGCGGCTAAACGAGACCAGAAGTCTAGGTAATTGATTTGCTCTTGTGCACGTAAATCGATTTCTTTCTTAAACGCTTCACGTTCAGATTCTGTATTCTTACCATATTTCTCAAATGCACTAAACGCTAGCGTATTGTACGTTGAAATTAAGAACATGTGAGCCTTCTTCGTATTAAGAAGTGGTAAAATGTATCGACCATGTTCACCGTTATTTAAGTTTTCATATAAGTGATATTTCTTATTAGCAAAATCAGGGTTAGATGATTGTTTCTCAACTACATAGTTAGTATGAGAAATAGCTTTCTTATACCATACATTCATATCAGTATCTTCTGTAAAGAGTTTCATGTTATATGTTAAGAAGTCATTTAAATTACCTTTACCTGTTGCTCCCGCAATCACATCACGATAAGCATCTTGAGTTCGGTCTCCTTTCAAGAAATGTTCACGTGAACCAATTTGAATCAATCTATCGATAACGCTAACGTTCTTACCATAAAAATCAGGCTTGAACATCATAAGGTCTTTAATGCTCATATCATTGTATTTAAATCCATAATAACGATTTAAATAAGTAAGAGCCATCATAATTTTAGCTTTGTTGTCTTCTACTTTTTTAAGAAGAGCTTTCATGGCAGCTTCATCACTATTCAATTGATGGTCTTCGTTTTCGGCTAAAGCTTTGACTAATTTATCCAAATTAGCTTTCGTTTCTTCAAAGCTTTCTTCAAGGAATAGATTTTTAATATAACCATCTTTACGACCATCAGTATTTTCTTCAGCTTTACCACGTTTGTCCATTAACGCACGCACTTCAGGTGAAATCAATTCAACACCTGCTAATTTTGCTTTAATATCGTTGATTAATTGTGTTCTATCTTTAACAACCATATTTGGTGTATAAACGACGTCACCAAGACCTTCGATACTATATTCACGAACTTGTTGGACTTGAGAATCAGCTTTACGTGTGACAACCTTTTCTTCCTTAGTACCATCAGCATAATGAATCATAATATGATCAACATCTGACAAGTCAGTTACAAACTGTCCATTTTTCAAACCTGTAACAGAAAGAACTTCTTTCATAACCAAGTTTGAACTGGCTTCCAATTTATTGGCCTGATTGACAATCCACTCTTTATTATAGAAAGGTTGTAATTTTTCGATATTGCGATAAGCAAGTTCACGGTCAATTCTGTAATCTTGAATATCTTTATAGGTCTCATCTAATGATTTTGTATTGTTGAGAGTGTCCTCAATTAGAGGTTTAATTTCAAACTTATCAGCAGTGATTCCCATTGCATCAATCTTGGTATTAGCTTCTTCGAGACTAATTTCTCTAATTCTATGTGAACGAGAATATTTGAACGAATGTTTACCTGCACTAACATCTTTTACAACAAAGTTTCTTTCAAGAGCATTATTCGTGAAGTATCCCCCATCGTAATCAATATCACCGGAACCATAGAATTCTTCACCGTTCTCAACTTTCATCATTGAAACATTATTTTCAAGTTTGCCCCATACCCAGTTCTTACTGATGAAACCTCCAACATCTACAGGTGATTTAACTTTAATTGTTCCTTTAGAGACTGAATTTCGTACAGTCCCATATTTACCGATACCATTAGGGTCCGAACTATTGTCAACAGTAGACGCAAGACCAGCAGCCCGGGCCTTAGTTGCTGTAATATCAGCTTCTACATATGTTTTATTCGCATGGCCTTTCCAAATCTCACCCACAATACCAGCAAGATTCCATCCTTTATCCCCAACACCATCAATTTTACCAATGAAAGCAACATTATTAACTTTAGCGCCCTCACCATCTAATTTATTAACTACACCAGCAATATCATTTTTCGCAATAATATGGCCTGTAACTTTGACATTTTCGATTACAGCATTTTTAACAATTCTTGCAACAGGTGCAATATTTTCTGCCCAAGGCATATTAATATTCACATTGCCAAGATTGATATTTTTCACAGAAGCATTTTCAATACGCTCAAACAATGGTCGAGCGATATTATGAATGGTATACTGTTTTCCATCAACACTTGTTAAATGACCATTAAATACACCTGGTACATATTGTTTATTTGGAGTTGGAACATTTGCTGCGTTCAAATCTGCACCAAGCTTAAACGTCCCCTTACGATTAGCTTGCATTGCTTTTACCAATTCATTGAAATCGTAGTAGACATTCTCTTCGTGAGATTTTGGCTTGGCAAAATAATGAACATATTCTTCACTGAGTTCATTACCATTAGTATGCTGAACTAGATCAGGAGCTTTAGCAGTGACCTTGTATAGTGTTTTTCCATCGACAGTAACTTCTTCGATTTTATCCACAGCAAGACGGGTCACCTTATTATCATGCGTAGCGATTTTTAGATAGTATGGTTTTACATCAGTTGGAACAGAAGTTAAGAAGCTACTATCCGTTTCAACACCATCTGTATCAACACTTATTAAGCTTGTTTCTTTAATATTTTTGACTTCAACTTTTTTGAGGTCAATTCTTAGTGGTTCTTCCCTTAGAACTTCTTCTTCATCACCTTCACCACGGTCATAAATCATTTTGGTTTCGAGTTTATAATCCTTGTAGTACTGCAAATCTGTCAGGCTAGCCGTTAAGTTGTCTGGTGAAATAGTCAAGGTTTTGACAATCTCATCACCTTTTTTCAGAGTTAAGGTGATAGATTTAATGGCTGCCTTACTTGGATTTTCTAGACTATACTTAACATCTGAAGTACGTTTCAAATCCTTAGGCTCAACTGCTGTGATGGTCAATACTGGTTTTTCAAAGTTTTTAGTTCCTAATTTAACGATACGGTCTTGATCTAACTCCAAAACCTGTTCGACAACTTTTGGTGCTTCTTCAGTCTTCAGTCCTTTAATTGTCTTATAAGTCTTTATAACCTTTTTCTGTCCGTCTTTTCCTTCTTTGACAGTAACTCTTTCACCTTTTTTCAGTTGATCATCTTCTTCAACCTTTTCCTTAAACGGAATCTTTTCAAGACTTTCCTCTACCAGAGTTCCTTCAATTGGTTTCGTACCACGACTTATTTTTTTAGTGACCGGTTCTTTGATGACAGTTGTAGCTGTATTTAAAACTTGGTCAGTCTCAACACCCTCAATAGTCTTATAAGTCGTTTTGGTAATTTGACTACCCTTTTCTCCATCTTGGACGACAGTTTCTTCATCCGTATACTTGGTTGGATCTTCGATAATTTCTGTCTTATAGTCAATCTCCGTAGTAGTTTCTTTCGTAACCGCGCCCTCAGTTACTTTATATTCAGGTAACTTTTCTTGAACTACCGACTCACCTTCTTTACCTGGCTCCTGAGTACCTTTAGCTTCAATCTTGCCTGTATATTCCGCCTGTGGTTCTTGAACTAAGGATTCTCCCTCTTTGCCTGGCTCCTGAGTACCTTTAGCTTCAATCTTGCCTGTATATTCTGACTGTGGCTCTTGAACTACCGACTCACCCTCTTTGCCTGGTTCCTGAGTGCCTTTAGCTTCAATCTTGCCTGTATATTCCGCCTGTGGTTCTTGAACTAAGGATTCTCCCTCTTTGCCTGGCTCCTGAGTACCTTTAGCTTCAATCTTGCCTGTATATTCTGACTGTGGCTCTTGAACTAAGGACTCTCCCTCTTTGCCTGGTTCCTGAGTGCCTTTAGCTTCAATCTTGCCTGTATATTCCGCCTGTGGTTCTTGAACTAAGGATTCTCCCTCTTTGCCTGGCTCCTGAGTACCTTTAGCTTCAATCTTTCCAGTATACGCTTCCTGTGGTTCTTGAACTAAAGACTCGCCCTCTTTACCTGGTTCTTGAGTGCCTTTAGCCTCAACCTTTCCAGTATATGCTGCTTGCGGTTCTTGAACTAAAGACTCGCCCTCTTTACCTGGTTCTTGAGTGCCTTTAGCCTCAACCTTTCCGGTATATGCTGCTTGCGGTTCTTGAACTAAAAATTCGCCTTTTTTACTGCTTGTGTTGATAGTCGATTTTGATTCTTTAAAGTAACCAACATACTCATATCCTTCAATATGAATAACTCCTTTAGCCAAACCTTCATGTGTAGAGGCCGAAATAGTTTGGTTATAAGAAAGCAATTCTTTATTTTCAAATGCAAATGTCCCATAAGGTACAAAAGTGCTGGCTCCCAAAGAACCAATCAAGAGAACACCTAGGACCTCTTTGCGACCTTTTTTGGATACCAAAAAGACTGCTAGTGAGGCTGTTGCCAAGCCAAGACCAGCCAAGGCTAGTTCTTTACTTCCTGTGTAAGGAAGTTGTTGACTGTTAGTTGCTTTCTTGCGATAAACTACATAAATAATATCTTCATCTTGAAATTCTGTTGGAACCTCATGATGAATTAGAGCTTTTTCAGACTCGGTCAATTCCTGCTCCGCCAGATAACGGTAATGAACACTATGAGCACCACCGACTTCATTGGCGTGCACCTTATCTACTGAAAGAGTACTGGCACCAAAAAGGAAGGCACCAATTGCTACAGGACCTACCCCAACAGTTAGCTTACGAATGGAATATTTGGTAATTTTTTCTAGTTGTTGTTTTGTTTTTTTCATTTTTACGACTTTCTGATAGAATCTTGTGGATAATGCGCACGCGCACCTCCGATTAGTTTGGGACGACTAGCTAGAGCCGTTACATGGGCATGCCCAATTTCTCTCAAAAGAGGGCGAATCGGAACCTGAACATGCTTGACATGCATGCCAATCGCAGTATCTCCAATATCCAATCCAGCATGGGCCTTGATAAATTCAACCTCAACTGGATCCCGCATAAACTTGAAGGCTGCCAACTGACCCGAACCGCCTGCATGAAGTGTAGGAAGGACACTGACGATTTCCAGGCCAAACCGCTCTGCCACCTGACGTTCAACGACGAGGGCTCGATTGACATGTTCACAACCTTGAACAGCTAGATGAATTCCTTTTTCCTCTAGGATATCTAGGATGGTTTTCACAATGATTTCCCCAATTTCTTGACTGGATTCCTTGCCAATCTGACCACCTATCACCTCACTAGAAGAAAGGCCCAAAACAAAGATAGCTCCTTGCCTCAAATTAGCCTTTTCTAACACATTTTCTACAATCTGGCTTGTTGCTCTTTGAACATCTTTTTCCTTCATACTTGATACCTCTTTTGTCATTATCTATCATATCGTTTTTTCTACGTTTTAGCAAGATAGACAACCTAGAAATCTTGCCCAATTACGCATAAAACTCCCAGAATTGACTGGGAGTTAGCTAGTTTCTATTCCATTTATGTATATTTCAACCGTCGTTCCTTTGTCAGGTGCAGAATTGATCTTCATCTGGTAATTGTCTCCAAAATGAAGTTTGAGTCGTTGGTCAACATTTTGTAGACCAACTCCCCCACGTTTGAGCTGACTTTGACTGCTATCGCTAGTAGCTTGGAAACCAACACCATCATCCTCAATGCGGATGACAAGCCCTGTATCCTGTCTCTGAACAGAAACTTTAATATGGCCCTGACCTTCCTTCTCCTTAATACCATGGTAAAGAGCGTTTTCTACAAGAGGTTGCAACACCAGTTTAGGCAAGACTAAATTATCAAAGTCAGGATCTTCAGCAATTTCATACTCCAGCTTATCTCCATAGCGTTGTTTCTGTATAAAGAGGTACTGGCGGACATGATTGATTTCATCAGAAAGAGAAATCAAATCCTTGCCTTGATTGAGCGCCAAGCGGAAATAGGTTGCCAAGGACTTGGTCACCTGAACCACTCGCTGACTATCCTGAAATTCAGCCATCCAGATGATAGTGTCCAAAGTATTATAGAGAAAATGTGGATTGATCTGACTTGACAAGGCTTGAAGTTCATACTGACGGGTCGTTTCTTCCTGCCTGCGAACATCTGCCATCAACTGATCAATCTGATCCAACATAGCATTGAACTGGCGAGTCACTTCTCTCAGTTCATGGGCACCAGTTTCCTTGGCACGCAGATTCTGACTACCAGAAGCAATTTCCAGCATGGTTTCTCTCAGGTCCTTCAAAGGCGCAATCCAGCGTTTAAGACTAAGCCACACCAAGCAGAGACAGGCAAGAAGAGATGTGACACTGGCCCCGAGCAAGGTCCACATGAGTTGACTCCGAACCTGGTCTAACTTCTCCAACGAAGACACGCCTATAACCGTCCAATCTGTTCCTGCAATCTGTTCCTGACTGACGTAGGATTGATGATCCAGCGTATAGCCCTGCCCTGTCTCAATATAGGGTTTCATGGCCTCCATTTCGCTAGACGAACTATAAACTGTGTGTTTAGGATGGTAAACAAATTCATGGTTTTCATTGATGATAAAGGCAAAGCCCTGCTGGCCCAACTGGAGTTGGTTGAGATAGGCTTCCAGAGTTTCGTAGGAAATATCCAAACGAAGTACGCCAAGATTGGCTCCCTTTGTATCGACAAGTTCCTGAGTGACAGAAATGACCCACTGACTATCTGATTTACGAGCTGGGGTTAAAACTGGCTTAGCTCCCTGATGAATAGCCTTTTGGTACCAATCCTCAGCCATCATATCTGAGGAAGTTTTCATCTGCACACTATCATCTGTAGAAATAACCTGACCAGATTTGGTTACCAGTACCACCGTTTTCAAGTCCTGGTCTGCCTTTAAGATGGTCAAAAACAGATCTCGGATTCCCTTGGCTTGGTCTTGGTTAGGATTCTCAGCATAGGCCAACACATCCTTCTGCTGGGTCAAACTGGTAGAGGTGGTTTCTAATTTTTTGATATAAGACTGAATAAAGTGGCTAGTTTGGCTAATGGTCGTTTGGCTATTACCCTCGATAGTAGCCTCAATAGCTGATGAACTAGATTGATAATAGAAAGTCCCGACCACAGCTAGGAGAATGAGAAAGACCAGAAAGATGGAAATAACCATTCTGACTAGGAGAGAAGAACGCTTCATCGGCCTTCTCCCTTCTTAAACTGACGAGGCGTCACACCTGCAATCTGTTTAAAACGTTGGGTAAAGTAGTTCATATCTTCAAAACCAACCTTTTCGGCTATCTCATAAATCTTTAAATCTGTGGTCAGAAGCAAGAGCTTGGCCTGTTTGACACGCTCTCTCACCAGATAATCCTGAAAAGGCAGGCCCAACTCTTTCTTAATCAAGGAGCTCAGATAAGTCGGACTAAAACCTAGGTCACTGGCCAAAGACTTCAAACTAAACTGACTGTCAGCTAGATGGGACTGGATTTTCTGAGCAATATTTCCCTCAAACTTATCGGTTAATAAATCTTGTAACTGCTCTTCTTTTTCTTCCTTGTCTAGTTTTTGCTTGATTTTCCCCAGCATTTCCTCAATATCCTGACGAGAAAAGGGTTTGAGCAGGTAATCATCTACACCGAGTTTGACAGCAGACAAGGCATAATCAAAATCATCGTAACCTGTCAAAAATACCAGATGCACCTGAGCATAGGTTTCTCGTACCAGACTGGCCAACTGGATGCCATTTAGCTGAGGCATATTGATATCAGTTAAAATGATGTCTGGCACCTGCTTTTGAATCAAGTCCCAAGCCTGTCTTCCATTTTCAGCCTGACCGATGATTTCCATATCGTAGGCTGCTACATTGACCAACTTGGTCAATCCTTGTCTTACCAGATACTCATCCTCTACGATTAAGATTGTGTAGGTCATGCTCTGCTCCTTTGTCACTTACTAGTATCAGTATAGCAAAATTCTCCTCTAACTGCTTAGGAAAGACTTCTTAATCGACATAATCTAGTAAATAGGCATAGCCTTTTTCTTCCATTTGGTCTTTGGGAATAAATCGGATAGAAAGACTATTGATACAGTAGCGCAAGCCACCCTTGTCCTGAGGCCCATCTGTAAAGACATGGCCAAGGTGAGAATCTCCAACTCGGCTCCGCACTTCCATGCGTGTCATATTGTAGGACTTATCTTCTTTGTAGGTAGCAACATCTGGACTGATTGGTTGGGTGAAACTAGGCCAGCCACAACCAGACTCAAACTTGTCCTTTGATGAAAAGAGAGGTTCGCCAGTGGCCACATCCACATAGATACCAGATTCAAATTTATCCCAATAGCGGTTTGAAAAAGCTCGTTCTGTTTGATTTTTCTGGGTAACTGCATACTCCTCAGGTGACAAGGTCTTTTTCAACTCTTCATCGCTTGGTTTAGGATATTTGCTGGCATCAATGACGGGATAGGCAGCTTGATTGACATTGATATGACAGTAGCCATTTGGATTTTTCTTGAGGTAGTCTTGGTGATAATCCTCCGCCACCACAAAATTCTTCAAGTTTTCCTTTTCAACTGCCAAAGGTTGGTCGTATTTCTTAGCCACCTCATCAAAGACTTGGTTAATCACCTCTAAATCCTTGTCATCTGTGTAATAAACACCGGTACGATACTGGGTACCCACGTCATTTCCTTGTTTATTTTTGCTGGTTGGATTGATAATGCGGAAGTAATGAAGTAGGATTTCCTTGAGGGAAATTTGGTTGGCGTCGTAAGTGACATGTACAGTCTCCGCATGTCCTGTTTGGTTAATCAATTCGTACTTGGTTGTTTCCCCTCTACCATTTGCATAGCCAGAAACGGCATCTGTCACTCCAGGCACGCGTGAGAAGTATTCCTCCACTCCCCAGAAACAACCTCCAGCTAGATAAATTTCGTGCAAGTCTGCGTCTTTACTCACTTCTGTTTTTTTCACTGTTTTTGCTCCTTGGCTAACTGACGCTTTCTCAATTTGCGAGCTATCTGTCTGCCCTGCATTTCGCATCAATAGAAAATAGAAACCAGTTATGGCTAGGAGAATGACCCCTGCCAAGACAAACAATTTTACTTTATCATTCATAACCTTTCTCTACCTCATTTCTTTCAATTCTTTTAAAATCATTTCCTTATCCATAAAACCTGGTTGCGTTTTGATCAGCTTGCCTTCCTTGTCTATAAAGGCTTGAGTTGGGTAAGAACGAACACCATAATTTTCCAAGAGTTTACCTGATGGATCAATTAGAACTGGGAAATTTTTATAATCCAAGCCCTTGTACCAATTCTTAAAGTCCGCTTCAGATTGCTCCCCCTTGTGACCAGGAGAGACCACTGTCAAAACTACATAGTCATCACCAGCATCCTTAGCGATTTCATCGGTATCTGGAAGACTGGCTAGACAGATGGAACACCAAGAAGCCCAGAATTTAAGATAGACTTTCTTGCCCTTGTAATCAGATAAACGATAGGTCTTACCATCTACTCCCATCAGTTCAAAATCAGCAACCGCCTGACCTTTAGTCGCAGTTTGTGAACTAACTTGTTCTGTTTTGGATTGCTCCTTCATAGTAGACTCGTCTGACATGTTTTTAGCCGAACAGGCTACCAAGCAACAAATTGAGCCTACTCCAAGGAGACATGTTTGCCATTTTTTCATTTCTTTTTCCTCTCTATTCAAATAATGTAGTCAAAATGGAAGCATTTCCCAAAAGCACCAAAATTCCCATCACGATAATGAGGAAACCACCCACTTTTTTGAGAGTTCCGAGGTAGGGATGGAGTTTTCGGAAATGTTTCAAAACATAGCTGGAAGTAAGAGCTAGAACCAAAAATGGTAGCGCCAAACCTAGCGTATAGACCAACATGAGACCAGCTCCCTGCCAAGCCCCTGAACCACCTGAAGCCGCCAAGGCTAAAACAGACCCCAGAACTGGCCCCACACACGGCGTCCAAGCAAAACTAAAGGTCAACCCCAGTAAAAATGCCTGACTATAGCCGTTACCCTTTTGCTCCTGTCTCTTTAATTGTAGCCTTCTTTCCTTGTAGAGTCCCTGCAAATGTAAGACTTCCATCTGGTGCAAGCCCAAGAGAATGATAACCGCACCCGTCACATACTGAAACCAAGAAGCATACAGCAAATTGCCTAAAAAACCAGCTCCATAACCCAGTAAGATAAAAACAAAGGAAATCCCCGCTATAAAGGCCAGAGTTCGCAATAAACTTACAACTGAGATTGAAAATTTTCCGCTAGAAGCCTGAGCATCATTCTTATCATCCAATAAGACTCCTGCATAGACTGGCAACAAGGGTAAAATACAAGGAGAAAAGAAGGAAAGAATTCCAGCAAGAAAAACACTAATAAAAAAGATTACATTGTCCATTGCCTTCCTCCATTCTTTGATTTGATAGGTCTATTATATCCCCAAAACTCCAGAAAAAACAGGGACAATGATAGGGAAAAATAGGAATTTAATCAGTTTATTTAGAAATCTGGCACAAAAAAAGCCAGACAAGGTCTGACTTTGGTAGAAACAGAAAAGAGAATCACCTGTCCTCCCTACTTATCTGGTAATAAATAAGGTCCGCAACGTAGTCTTTTCTCTCCACACCATTGGCAATGGTTTTTAGATAAGACATTCCCGCTTTTTCCATCACACGGCCTGAAGCTGGGTTGAGACTGGCGTAACGAGCTCTGACTTTTTGAAAGCCTGCTTGAGTAAAACAGAAGTCTAGCACAGCTTTCAAGGCCTCTGTCATCATACCTCGGCCCCAAAAGTTTTTTCCTAAAACATACCCAATTTCACAACTTAAATCTTCCTCGTGCATTTCAATGATGCTGATATCTCCTATCACATGCTCAGGATCTTCTTTGAGACAAATGGCCCATTTGTAATAGTTGGGATTTGCATAGGAGGCAACCCAATTTCGAATCGAGTTCCGAGTCACCTCGACATCAGGATGAGGATCCCAAGAGACATAGATTAGATTCTCAGCAGACGAAGCCCAATTTTGAAACATGGCTTCCGCATCACTCTCCAGAAATCTTCTCAAGATTAATCGGTCTGTCTGTAACATTTGCGTACCGATTGCTTTCATAATGTTACCTCGCTTTCTAAGCTTAAGGCTCAAGCTAAAAAGGTCCCCCGGACCTTTTTACTCCCAAAAGTCATCAAAGACGGTGATTGGTAAGTGGCGTTTGTGTTGGCCTTTATGCCACCAGTTTTCAATCCTTGCTTGAGCTTCTGGGCTGATTGTTTTTCCTTCGAGGTAATCATCAATTTCATTGTAAGTGACTCCGAGGGCGACTTCATCTGCAATACCTGGTTTTTCTTCTTCCAAATCTGCTGTTGGGATTTTTTCATAAAGTGCTGGGTCTGCACTAAGTTCCTTCAAGAGTTGTTTTCCTTGGCGTTTATTGAGGCGGTAAAGTGGAAGAATATCCGCACCGCCATCACCAAACTTGGTAAAGAAACCTGTGATATTTTCCGCAGCATGGTCTGTCCCAATGACCGCTCCGCTATGGGCACCCGCAAGGGCATATTGGGCAATCATACGACTACGAGCTTTAATATTGCCTTTGTTAAAGTCTGAAACAGGACTTCCTGTCGCTTCAACTGCAGCTGTCATGGCATCAGCTGATTCCTTGATATTTACAACTAGACTGACATCTGGTTGGATGAAAGCAAGGGCTTTTTGAGCATCCTCTTCGTCAGCTTGGACTCCATAAGGGAGCCGAACAGCGATAAATTTGTAGCTGTCATCTCCAGTTTCTGCTCGCATTTCTTCCATAGCTAATTGCGCCAAACGCCCCGCTAAGGTTGAGTCCTGTCCTCCAGAAATTCCTAGTACAAAGGTTTTAAGGAAAGAGTGTTTTTTCAGGTATTTTTTTAAGAAGTCAATGGAACGACGGATTTCCTCCTGGGCGTCAATCGCTGGTTTAACCCCTAGTTGCTGGATAATGGTCTCTTGCAAACTCATTCTTCTTCTCCTTCACCAAGAGCTTCCTTGCGCATCTTATCAATCAAATCCATCTTATCTTGCCAAATATCACGCGCCAAATCTACTGGGTAATGTTGCGGATTGAGCACGCGCTTGTATTCATCCCATAGCTTGTCAAATTCCTTACGGGCATAATCCTGAATCTCAGTCAAACTAGGCAGGTTGTAAACTAATGTTCCTGCTTTGAAAATATCCACCAAGAGAGGAACAGCATCAAAGTTTCGAACGGTCTTCTTAATGTAAGTATAGGTCGGATGGAACATTTTGATTTCTGTCATGCTGGCAACATCCACACCGTCATAGGTGATGTAGTCACCTTCTGACTTACCTTTTTCACGACTAGTAATGCGCCATACCTGCTTCTTACCTGGGGTCGATACTTTTTCAGCATTGCTTGAAAGCTTGATGGTATTGCGCATCTTACCAGTTTCATCTTCGATAGCTACAATCTTATAAACTGCCCCAAGAGCTGGCTGATCATAGGCCGTAATCAGCTTGGTACCCACCCCCCAAACGTCAATCTTAGCGTGTTGCATTTTGAGGTTAAGGATGGTATTTTCATCGAGGTCATTGGAAGCGTAAATTTTGGCATCTGGATATCCAGCCTCATCTAACTGTTGGCGAACTTTCTTGGAAATATAGGCTATATCCCCTGAGTCGATACGAACGCCTTTAAAATTAATCTTGTCTCCCAGTTCACGAGCTACCTGAATAGCAGCTGGCACACCGATGCGAAGCGTATCATATGTATCTACTAGAAAGACACAGTCACGATGGGTTGAAGCATAGGCCTTGAAGGCTTCATAGTCGTTTCCATAAACCTGTACCAAGGCATGAGCATGAGTACCCAAGACAGGAATGCCAAAGAGCTTCCCTGCTCGCACATTGCTAGTTCCGTTGGCTCCACCAATCACGGCTGCGCGTGTTCCCCAGATAGCTGCATCCATTTCTTGCGCACGACGTGTCCCGAACTCCATCAAGGGTTCATCTTCAATGACTGAACGAATACGTGCTGCCTTAGTCGCTATCAAGGTTTGAAAGTTAACGATGTTTAAGAGAGCCGTTTCGACCAACTGGCATTGGGCTAGAGGTCCTTCAACCTGCACAACCGGCTCATTCGCAAAGACCAAGTCCCCTTCCTGAGCAGAACGAACCGTTAGTTCTAACTTGAGATTTCGTAGGTAATCCAAGAATTCTCCATGATACCCAAGCGACTCCAAGTAGGCAATATCGCTATCTGAAAAGCGTAAGTCTTCAAGATAATGTACAATTCTTTCCAAACCAGCAAAAACCGCATAGCCGTTATTAAACGGTTGCTGGCGGAAGTAAACCTCAAAAACCGCCTTCTTATTGTGAATTCCTTGGTCAAAGTAAACTTGCATCATGTTAATCTGGTACAAGTCCGTGTGCAATGTCAAACTATCATCTGGATACATCTGTTTTCCTTCTTCCTACTTTACAAAGGTATGAACGTATTCTACCACTTTCACACCATCCGATAAATTAGTACTATTATAACACATTTTACTGAGATTGATAAAAAGCTAACAAGCTATTCTCCATTCTCCAGTTCATCCATATCTTGCTCAAACTTTTTTTGAGCCCATTCACCATAACTTTTAAGGCCGAGATTGCCGATAAAAACCCAAGGAAGGTAAATCAGATAAGTAACGACCCAAGCAGACAAGTATTTAACGTTCAGAGGATTGTGCTGATAAATTTCGATATTGAATTGATAATTCTGCAACATCAAAAGAGTCGTAATAGCGAGAGTTACCAGCAAACACCCTATAATTGTAAAATGAAAACGACTATAGTAGGTCACTCCCAAATCTCGAGCACGGCCGAAAAAGTAAGAAGTTCCAATAATGATAATGATGAGAATCATTATCGGATTAAAAAGACTTGGTGCTAATACTGTAATCATATAAGATAAAAGCAAGAAAGCTATAGAGATATAGAAACTTTCAGCCCCCGCTTTATTCATCAGTTGTTCTTCCCTTTCGTCTAATAATTGATAATAAAAAAATCTATTTTTCATCTTCTTCCTCCCAAACTTGCTGATTTCTGCGATTCAAGTATAGGATAACTCTATCCATAGAATAACTCCCAACGAGATAGATGATAACTGCTAGAAGCACTTTTAGGGAGTACTTCCAAGTCAATAGATTGACCAGTTCCTCGCGATTGCCTACGATATCAATCAATAAAATCACTATAGAAAATCCCAAAGCAGATAAAATTCTTTCTTTTCTAGTATTCTCAACAATATCTCGAATGTCAATTCCTACATACATGCGACGAATAATGGCATACAAACCGACTCCAATCAATAAAAGTAATTCTGGTAAATAGGACAAAAGTGTTAAATTGAAAATATAAACTTTGGCAAAAATTTCCAGTGCCAAAAATAGGCACATTCCCAAGAGAATTTCTCCTGAAATCTTTCCGTCCAATTTTTCCGTACGTTCATCTTTGATCACAAGTTTCTTTCTATTTTTCATCTTCTTCCTCCCAAAATAATTGATCTAATGTTTTGCCTAAGCATCTGCAAATGGACTGGCAGAGGGAGAGGCTAGGATTATATTTCCCTGCTTCTATCAAGCCTATAGTCTGCCTAGTAACACCTACAGCTTCTGCCAAATCACCCTGTGTCATATCAAGTTCCACACGAGCTAGTTTTAACTTTAAATTTTTAGCCACTTGATTCCTCCTTTTAATTTTTAAAAAGTTGCGCTTCTTTTTAAAAATATTATACCATATATCTAACTTAATGCAATATATAAATGTCATTTTGTAATATTTAATTAATAAAAAACTCTCTATCACAAAAAATAGAGAGTGTTACCTTTAACTATAGGATTTCAAAAAATCAACGACATCACTTCTTTGTTTTACTTGGTAGGCTTTGATTCCCAATTTCTCAGCCGCCTTTGTATTGTCCTCAATATCGTCTAGAAAGACACAATTTGCAGGATCTAGCTGATATTTGTCGAGAATCTCCTTAAACATTGCCAAATCCGGCTTTATAGCTTTTATGTCACAGGATAGGACAAATCCATCTAAAAGTTCTTTTAAGGGAGATAGTTGCTCTTCCAGCAAGTCATAAAATACCTTTGAGGTATTGGACAAGACAAAAATCCGATGACCTTTTTTCTTTAGTTCTGACAAGACAGGAAAGACTTCCCTATAAATATCAATGTAGCTAGACCAGTTCCAGATAACTTCTTCGACCTTCTTTTGATAGGTACTTCCAATCATCGACACAACTTTAAGCACCAACTCTTCTCTCGTCATGGTTCCAAGATCTAATCTTTCCCAAAGCCCCGACTGAAAAATGGCCTTATCTAAAATCAAATATTCTTCCTTCGTATCCGAAACACCTTGTAAAATCTTATCCTTGTTCCATTCTAACAAGACGTTACCCATATCTAGTATGATATCCATTAGCCCACCTCCATAGTGATGTGAAGATTTCCTCTTTGCTTTATACTTTCATATTCAGCTTACAAATCCTTTTGGTAATAGTATCTTTTCCCTGTGTAGGGATAGTCTTGCAAGGTAAAGACTTCCTTGTAGCCATGACTTATATAAAAATCTGGCGCTTGAAACTGGTAAGTATTCACGAAAGCAAAACGACAGTTTCGATTCTTGGCTTCATTTTCTGCTCGATGCAATAGTTTTGAACCAATTCCTTGTCCCCGTAATTCCTCTCTCACAAACAAATATTCGATTTCCAGCCAATTTCCAAAAGTCTCAGCTACTAAGCCTGCCATGAGATTGCCCATTTCATCTTCGACATAAAGGTTCAGTGGCTCGCTTTCAGCCTCTTCTCTTTTAGAGCGATTATAAGTACGAATCAAATCCCCTATTTCCTGCGCTTTATGCGATTCCATATTTTCCAATCTAATGTGCATCCAAACCTCCTAATAAACTGCTACAGCTTGATTATAATCCTATTTCAATAGACTGTCAAACTAGAAAAACTCACCAAACAGAGTTGATGAGTTCATGATTTATTTTCTAAATTTCCACTGACTATAAATCCCAAAAACAAGGATCCAGATGGCAGAACCTACTGCCCCCATGAAAGTGGACTCTTGCAAAAAGAGAGTCACAAAAACAAAGACAAAAAAGAGAATGGTTAGGGGATTAAGCAAGCGATACTGAGGCATGAGGTAGCCATCAGCCATGAAGTCTTGTGACTTGCGGTATTTGAGATGGGCCACCATAATCAAGATATAAATCGCGATGTAAACACCTGATGAGGATGCTGTGATCAAAGCAAAAGCATCTGAAACACCTGGCAACACATTGATAAAGGCGGCCAGAGCAATCAAGATTGCTGAGGCAATGATGGCATTTTGTGGAACATTGTGGCGAGAAAGGGTATCGACCTTGATGGCCTTTAAGAAACGATTGGGCGAATCATGGGCAATCTGATATAAGTGTCTCCCTGTTGAGTAGAGAGTTGAGTTAAGAGCAGACGCTGCTGAGGTCAAGACAACAAAGTTGATTAGAGCCGCTGCCCACTTGATCCCCGCCAGTTCAAAAACCGTTACAAATGGAGAATCTGAAGAATTAAGATAGGACCAAGGAATAATGGCCATAATCGCAATAAGAGCTCCTCCATAGAAGAAGATAATTCTGAGAGGAATTTCCTTAACAGCTTTGGGCAAGACCTGACGAGGGTTCTTTGTTTCAGAAGTTGTCACCCCGATAAATTCAATCATCAGATAGGCAAAAAATACCATTTGAAAGGCCATGACAAAGTTCATAACTCCGTTTGGAAAAAGAGAGAACTGGTCGCTGATATTTGCCAAACTTGCAACACCATGCGGTGTCTTAAAGCCTGTCAAAACCATAAAGACTCCTGTTGCAATCATGGCTAAAATCGCCACAATCTTGACCATAGCAAACCAAAACTCGACTTCTCCAAAGAGCTTAACCGCAATCAGATTGACCAAAGCCAAAATCGTTAAAAAGACAAGCTGAATCAGCCAGCTAGGCCAGGTGGGAAACCAGAAGCGGACATAGTCAGAGATGGCTGTGATTTCTGCCATACCGATAAAGACAACTGACAACCAATAAGACCAAACTGAGAAATATCCCCAGCCTTTCCCCAAATGACGGGTGATAAAGTTGATAAAGGTATGCTGTTCTGGATCCTGATACAGCATTTCCCCAACAGCCCTCATCATCAAAAACATAAAGGCTCCTGTAATCATGTAAATCAGGATGATGGAAGGTCCTGTAAGGCTGATAGAGCGACCAGCACCTAGGAAAAGTCCAGTTCCGATTGTTCCCGCAATGGCCATCACCTGAACATGGCGATTGGTTAAACCACGCTCCATTTTATTTTTCTTCTTATTTTCACTCATATAGTCTCCTTTTTATCCAAAAAACCAAAAAGGAGTCAAGCAAGGCAAAACCTTCACTACTCCTTTTTCATTCTATTTAAGCTGTTTTTTCAACCTTTAAGATTTTGACATCATAGCTACCAACTGGTGTTTCAATCGTTGCAGTATCGCCAGTCTTCTTGCCAATCAAAGCACGGCCAATCGGACTTTCATTTGAGACTTTACCAGCAAAAGCATCTGCACCTGCAGAACCGACGATGATGTAGACCTCTTCTTCGTCTTCACCGACTTCTTGGATTGTTACTGTTTTACCGATTGCTACCTCATCTTGGGCAACAGCATCGCTATTAACAATTTCAGCATAACGAATCTTTGTTTCTAGACTTGAAATTTGTCCTTCAACAAAAGCTTGTTCATCTTTCGCTGCTTCATATTCACTGTTTTCTGAAAGGTCTCCGTATGAACGAGCAATTTTGATACGCTCTACAACTTCTGGACGACGAACGAGTTTCAATTCTTCTAATTCTTTTTCAAGTTTTTCCTTTTCTTCAAGGGTCATTGGGTAAGTTTTTTCTGCCATTTTTCTCAACTTTCTTTTTCTATTAGGTTTTTAAAACAAAATTATGTGGAAAACCACATAATTTTAGTTTGAACTACTTGATTGGGGTAATTTGCTATTGATATGCTCTGCAACGTTTTGATCATGTTCTTCTTTTGTTGTTGCAAAGTATACTTTACCATCTTCTACATTGGCTACAAAGTACAAGTAGTCACTCTTTGTCTGATTTACACTTGCTTCAATAGCATCCAAACTTGGACTATCAACTGGTCCAGGCATGAGGCCAAGGTTCGTATAGACATTGTATGGTGAATCAATCGTTGTATCAATTCCAGCGTCATCTGCTAAACTAATCTTTTGACCAAGTTTTCCTTGAGCATATAGGATAGCGATATTGCTTTGAAGTGGCATACCGGCATTCAAGCGGTTATAGAAGACACCTGCGATTTTCTTGCGGTCCTCGGTCTTAGCACCTTCTTTTTCGACAAGAGAAGCAATGCTGAGCAATTCATTAACTGTCAGATTCTTTTCTTTGATCGTAGCGTAATATGGTGACATAGCCTTGTCCATAGCAGCTACCATCTCATCAATCAAACTTTCAACAGTTGTGCTGTCTTTGATCGTATAGGTTGCTGGGAAAAGGTAGCCTTCAAGACGATAACGAACGCCACTGTCTTTTGTTGGAAGACTTCCAAGTAGGTTTGGATACTTGGCCACTAATTGTGAGATAAAGGTCTCATCTTGAGCTTTTGCCAAGAAAGCATCCGCAGTAAGAGGTTCTTTAAATTCCCCTTGAAGTTGTCCTACTGTTTGAGCGATTTGCTCTAATGTATAGCCTTCTGGAATTGTCAAGTTTGCAAGAACAGGTGCCTGAGCTTCAGGAGTCCCACCTTTTTGCAATTCTTGAATCAACTCATCCGTACTCATACTCTTCTTCAAGTTATAATAACCTGACTTCAAGTTGGCATGACTATAGTATTTAGCATAAAGGCTAAAGATAAGTCCATGTTTAACCAAACCAGATTTTTCCAAGGTACTTCCAATTTCTTGAACGTTTGCACCGTCTGGGATTTGAACCGTTACGTAATCCTTAGAGCTCGCATCAACAGGTTTCAAGGAATCTTGAACGTAACCATAACCAAAGTAACCGCCAACTGCAACGAGTACTAGGAGAACTAGAACTGTTACTAGGCAACCTTTGGCTTTTGATTTTTTCTTAGTTGATGTTGCACCTTGACGACGACTGCGACGCGGAGCATCAGCTAATCCACTGCTAGATTCTGTAGAAACAGGCTCAACTCTTTCAGGCATATCTGGGGTGATTTCCTCTTTCTTGTCTTCTGTTTTATAGGTTACGGCAATCTTGGTAGGAATTTCGTTAAACTCTTTTTCTTCCGATTTGAGTTCAACTGGTTCAACCTTAGGTTGGACTGGCTCCACAACAGGTTCTTCAAGAACATGACTCGGCTCTACAAGCGGTTCTTCAGAATCTACGACTTCAATCTTATCAATGATTAGCAGTCTATCCTC
Source organism: bacterium (assembly GCA_905221255.1). GTDB lineage: Bacteria > Bacillota > Bacilli > Lactobacillales > Streptococcaceae > Streptococcus. The sequence goes on along the minus strand of CAJNCL010000003.1, from coordinate 197,904 downwards.
TTTAGCTTCTGGTACATCTTTTTCTTCAATTTCAGAACTTGAAAGCGGAGGAACGCTAGGTGCATTCTTTAAGATTTTATCGACAACAGATAGGGAATCAGCCATCAACTCTTCCGTAGAAATTTCAGGTTCTGGTCTTACAGGTGTTACTGAACTTGGCTGAGTTGATGAAGTTTTCACATTTGGAATTTCAACTTCTCTCTCTCTTCTATCTTGTTCTTTCACTCTCTCTAAGTCACGTAGAATCTGCTCTTTAAAACTTAATTTTTCTGTATCTCTTTGTTTTTCAGTCAAAAGCTTTACCTCCTTGTTGACAATCCATAATATTATATCTCAAAAGTCGCAGAAAAGCAACCAACTAGGGCATTCCCTAGCTAGTTTTCTTTATTTTCAGGCTGCCAAACCATATCATACCATGTTTCCCCAGCAAAGCTTGACTGGGATATTCCTTCATTAACAAAGCCGTGCTTTTCATAATAGGGAATCAAGTAGTCATGACACGTCAAGTTAATGCCCTCTCGTTCGTGTTCTAAAGCGACTTCTTTCAGAGCCTTTAATAGTCTTTTCCCTACCCCCAAAGCTTGTGCTTCCTTGGCAATAGATAGGCAAGTCACAGAAATATAACCTCCAGGTTGATGGCTATAGTCTTTTATTTCTTCTGTAAAGGACTGATCAAGTAGATGGCGGTGTGGAACGACTGGACCTTCGATATAACCAAGAATACGCCCCTCTTTTTCAGCTACCAGAAAACTGGTCTGAATTTCCTGCAAATGGGCCTCAAAGACCGAACGAGGAATGGCTTCTTCAAGGGAGAAATTCTCTAGCTCTATCTCTATAATCCGATCTAAATCCGAAAATCTTGCTTGTCTGATTTTCATATTTCCTCCTGATAAAAGGGATTTTCCCAAATTAGATACCATTCAGAACCACTGCCATAATAACTTTCGGTCACTTCTTCTTCAACAAAGCCATTCATTTCAAAATATGATAGTAGTTCATCAGGACTCTGCAAAAGAATACCTTGATAATCTAGTTCGACTGTCACCTGTTTCAAGGCTGCAAGAAGAAGAGTTCCCAAACCTTGTCCACGATGGTCTGGATGAATGGCTAAACGCTTGATTTCAAGGTTTAGGAGTGCTTGAGTGTGTGTTTCTGACACTTCAGCCCCAAGAACATAGCCCACCAGCTGATTTTCATCCCTAGCTACAAGAAAGGTACCCGCAGACTTGCGGATACTCTCTTCTAAGGATTGTCGACTCACTGCCTCTTCTGATGAAGGATTGGCTTCTTCAATCGCCAACATTTCTTCTAAATCTGATAGGGTAGCTTGCCTTATAGTGATTGGAATTTCCATCTGTTTTCCTTATTGGACGTTGCTTGTCAAGTTAGACAAGAGACGTTCAAATGAATATTCATAGGTTTGGATGTCTCCTGCTCCCATAAAGACGTAAACAGCATTATCATGGTCAAGGAGTGGCGATACATTTTCAACGGTGATAACTTGGTTTTTCTTAGTGATCTTGCTTGCTAGGTCTTCTACCTTGACATCCCCATTGTCCACTTCACGAGCAGATCCATAGATTTGCGCTAGGTAGACGGCGTCTGCTTGATTCAAGGCTTGTGCAAAATCATCTAACAAGGCAATGGTTCTTGTAAAGGTATGCGGTTGGAAGATTGCCACGATTTCCTTGCTTGGATATTTTTGACGAGCCGCATCCAAGGTCGCAATGATTTCTGTTGGATGGTGGGCAAAGTCATCAATGATCACTGTATCATTGACATTTTTTTCAGTGAAACGACGCTTAACACCTGCAAAAGTTTTCAAGTGTTCACGGACCAAGTTCAAATCAAAGCCAGCTGTGTAAAGAAGACCAATAACAGCTGTCGCATTCATGATATTGTGACGACCAAAGGTTGGAATGTGGAATTGACCCAACTCTTGTCCACGGAAGTGAACGGTGAATGTTGAACCAGTCGTAGAACGAAGAAGATCGCTAGCTACAAAGTCATTGCCTTCTGCTTCAAACCCATAGTAATAGATTGGCGCATTGGCTGTGATCTTACGCAACTCAGCATCCTCACCGTATACAAACAAACCTTTACTAATTTGTTTGGCATAGTCGTTAAAGGCATTGAAAACATCCTCTAGACTTGTAAAGTAGTCTGGATGGTCAAAGTCAATGTTGGTGATGATAGAGTATTCTGGGTGGTAAGGCATGAAATGGCGCTCATATTCGTCTGATTCAAAGACAAAATATTTGGCATTGGCTGAACCACGACCTGTCCCATCACCAATCAAGAAGCTGGTGTCTGTGATGTGAGACAAGACGTGTGACAACATACCTGTCGTTGAAGTTTTGCCATGAGCTCCTGCCACTCCCATGCTGACAAAATCGCGCATAAAGCTACCTAGGAATTCATGGTAACGTTTGTAGCTGATACCATTTTGATCTGCATAGGCGATTTCAACGTTGTTATCTGGACGGAAGGCATTCCCCGCGATAATCTCCACATCACCTTGTAGGTTCTTTTCATCAAAAGGAAGAATCGCAATCCCTGCCTGCTCTAGTCCACGTTGAGTAAAGTAGTATTTTTCAACGTCTGAACCTTGAACCTTGTGTCCCATTTGGTGCAACATCAAGGCTAGGGCACTCATCCCTGATCCCTTGATTCCAATAAAATGATATGTTTTTGACATGCTTTTCTCCCCTACTCAGTAATTCTTGTCAGATTCAACTCTTGGGCAACCTGACGTTCCTGTTCTGTTTGCTTATTCTTTTTATTATAGATTTGACTCTTCTTTAGAAAATCGTAGTTGTTCTTTTTAGCTTTTTCCGTTTGGGTTTTCGGAGTTGGATTCGCCACTTGACCCACCTTCTCAGCTAAGATATAGTGAGACTGGCTCAAGTTTTTACTAAATTTGGCAAACTCACCTGGATTTTCCTTTTGAAATGGTGCTGTTGGTTGTTTTCCTTGACGAACAAGTGTTGAACCATTGTGTCGTCTGGTATGACTAACATCCTGAGTCAAATACTTGGCTGAACGTTTCTTCTTCAAGTCCGCACGCGCCTCTTCTCGAGCCAATTCAGCATAGGTTTTTTCAACTTTTTTAGGTTCTGGGCTTGGCTTTGACTCCTTATTAACCACTGGAGAAACTACAGTTTCTTCCTCATTGATAGGAGACCATTCCAAATAGTTTTTATCGCGGTAATCACCTTTGATATTGCTAATAAAGTCTGACTCATCGTACAAGTCCATGACTGGCATTTTGGTCAGCATGATCTCATCATCTGACACCAATGGAAATCGATCTTGTTTCATTTTGTATTTCCTTTCAACACTTCATTATAGCGTATTGTCTTGATTTTTCAAGTGCTGGCTTCAGAAATTCCCAAAATTTCACGAATTTCTGCCAGACTGAGACTCGCACGCGACTCCGTACCATCTAAAACTTGGGAAACCAAATGTTTCTTTTGTTCTTGAAGTTCTTGGATTTTTTCTTCAATGGTCCCTTTCGTAATCAAGCGATAAACCTCTACCTTCTGCTCCTGTCCCATACGATGAGCACGTCCGATAGCCTGGGCTTCAACCGCAGGATTCCACCAGAGGTCCACTAGGATGACGGTATCAGCTCCCGTTAGATTGAGACCAACACCACCCGCCTTAAGGGAGATGAGAAAGGCATCTCTCTCCCCTTGGTTAAAGGCCTTGGTCATCTCCTGTCTGTCATGAGCAGGAGTTGAACCTGTTATTTTGAAGGAGGTCAAGCCCAAGTCTGGAAGTTCTTGCTCGATTTTTTCCAACATTCCTTTGAACTGGGAGAAAATCAAGACCCGATGCCCACCATCAGCCACTTGTAGCAATAAATCTCGGAGACTATCCAATTTACCACTAGCTCCTTGGTAATCGTCCATGAAGAGAGCTGGCGTATCGCAGATTTGACGCAAACGCATGAGTCCAGATAAGATTTCTACCCGACTTCTCTGGAATTCTTGATCTGTCACTTGCGCTAGGCGGTCTCGTATCTGTTGCAACTGGGCTAGATAGATAGCCTTCTGTTGGTCTTCCAGTTCATTTTTATAGACGACTTCGATCAGGTCAGGTAGTTCTGTAAGAACTTCTTCTTTCTTACGCCTCATGACGAAGGGCTTGATAAACTGCGCGACTCGGTCAGCCGGTAATTTCATAAACTCCTTTTTACTTGGTAAGAGCCCCGGAAGCACAATTTGAAAGATAGACCACAACTCTCCTAAATGATTTTCGATGGGCGTACCTGACAAAGCAAAGACTGCCGGCACCACAAACTGGCGCAAACTCTGGGCAATCTTGGTGTGAGCATTTTTCATGACCTGAGCCTCATCTAAAAAGAGAAAATCAAAGGACATCTCTTGATAGAGGTCGCTGTCTTGACGAAAGCTCGCATAGCTGGTCACATAGATTTGATGATTTTGAGAAAGAATCTCTTCTCGATTCGCTTTCAAACCATGAACAACTGCCAAATCCAACTGCGGTGCAAATCTTCTGAATTCATCTGCCCAGTTGTAGATCAAACCTGACGGCGCCAAAATCAAAACACGACTATCTTCTGTAACCTGACTTGTCAAAAAAGCAATGGTCTGCAGTGTTTTTCCCAGTCCCATATCGTCTGCCAAGATGCCTCCAAAACCGTAATGATGAAGCATCTGGAGCCAACGGACTCCCTTTTCCTGATAGTCTCTCAAACTCGCCTGCACCCGTATATCTCCCAGAGAAAAATCCTCTGGATGGGTCAAATCATGAGCTAAATGCTGAAATTCTTCCGAGAAAGAGATCCTGTCTCGACCTTCAAAAAGCTGAGAAAGGCTATAAGCCAGAGATTTTCGAGCTTGGAAAGAACCATCTTTTAGCTCAACCCCCAGTTCCTGCAAATTTTGACGAATCTGCTTGGTTTCCTCATCAAAAAAGTACACTTGGTCAGAAGGACTAATATAGAAATCCTGATTGCTGGTCAGGACTTTAAGAGCTTGGTCAATCTCTTCTTGGGCAATCCCTTGGAAATCAAATTGGATTTCCAATAATCCTCTCTTGGACTCAATCTGAACCTGAGGAGCTTGGACACTGTAGAGCTGATTTATCTCATCAGATAAGAAAACCTGACCCAATTTCTCAAAAGCTGGAATCGTATGGTGAAAGAAAGAGTAAACTGCCTCAGGCTTTAAAGCCTGTCTCCAAGACTGAAAATCAGCCTCAAAACCAGCCCCTAAACAGACTTGAAATAGCTGATTTTCCAAGACGGTATCGCTTGAAAATGGTAATTGTTCCAGTTGTTGACGACTAGTTACCTTAACATCTCCATAGTCAAACTGGATATCCAAACGGATGCGGCCGTCATCCTCCCTATCAAAGTAAAAGATTGGTGAAAAGGGTCTGATTTGTAAGCGCTCAGGAGCAGAAACTGTTCCTAGCTGTCCAAACAAAGGCAGACAGGCGGCTAGGCGGTCACGATCACTATTGTCAAACTGGAGGCATTTTCTCCCTCTTTCCTCCTGAGGAAGCTCCTTGATTTCCTTTAGGAGGCTGATTTGTTTAGGGTTTAAGAGATAAAGATTCCCCTTACGAAAGAGAACTGCCCCTCCATAGAATACGTTAACTCGCTCACTTTCAGAAATCTCCATATCAAAATAATCGGGAAACTCCTGCACGGAAAAAGAGAAAAGGTTTGCTTCTGGATCTAAATCATGAAAGAGAAGATTTTCATAACTAGTAATCTGGTGTTCAAAATGAAAATCTTCCAAGTTCATCAGCAACTCCACTCCCTGCTCAAAAAAGGTCAGAGGGAAAAAGAGGTGACGACCTTGATTGGGGAAAAAGAGGTCTTGACTCAGTCCCTCCTCAATCAAGCCACATAAAAAAGTAAGAACTTCTTGACTAGCTGTATCAAAAGCATCCCAAGACAAGTCATTTTCATAGTGCTTCCCAATCATATATGGCTTTCGATGGACCAAAACCTTCAAAAAGAGAGGGATGTCACGAATGACATAATATTTTTGACTATCAACTAAACCGATTCGGAGAGTCCAAAGGAGGCGATTGGTTCCAGCTTCTACCTGACCTTGAGCCGACAAAGTGTAGATTTTCTCTCTCTTCTGAGGTTGGATACGCTCCAAAAAACTACCGCCAAAACTAACCTTGGTTTCGACCTCTTCTTGCTCTTCATGTCCTTTTTCTAAGGCTTGTAAAATCACCTGGCCTTCTTCGTCGTTCTTCAGATAATGCTCGAGCGCTGCGAGGTGAACACAGTAACCTCTTTTTTGGAAAAAATCGCAAGCACAAAAAACCAGATCATCCTCTAAACTGTAGCGCAAGTCTTCTCTCGCCACACGAGTATAGAGGCGATTCCCTTTTTCCTTGATAATCTCAATGTCGCCTGTTTCATAGAGTGTAACCCCCTCCATGCGCAACTTCCCCGGAATCAATTTAGCCATAGTTACCCCTTTATCTTATCTTTTCATTATACCACATTTTCCCCTATGAAAATAGCCTTCTAGGAAGACTTTTCTCCTAGAAGGCTGGATTTTTAAAGTGTAGCAAAAGTGGTCACGATGCGTTGGCAAACCTCTTCCAGTACTGACTTCGGCATAGCTACATTAAGACGGGCATGAAGAGTTCCCTCCTCTCCAAAGTCCAAACCTCGGTTCAAGATAACCTTGGCTTCGTTCTTCAAAAGCTCTTGCAAGCGGTCATCCGTTAGGTCATAGGCTGAAAAATCAAGCCAGATCAAGTAGGTACCTTGCGGTTTCATGACCTTAATCTTGGTTTCGTTGCCCAAAACATCCACTACATAGTTAATGTGATCCTCGATGACTTCCTTTAACTCTCCTAACCAGTCCTTACCATAACGGTAGGCAGCTTCTGTCGCCAAATACCCCAAGCCTGAGATTTCATGTTGGTTATTGGCCAACTGGCGTTTTTGGAAAGCAACACGAAGCTTGGGATTTTCAATAACTGCATAGGAATTCTTGGTCCCAGCAATATTAAAGGTCTTAGTGGCACTACTCAAGATAAGGGCAAAGTCTTTAAAGGCGGGATCAATGGTGTTAAAAGACTGGTGTTTGTGACCAAAGAGGGCCAAATCTTGGTGAATCTCATCTGAAACCAACAAAACACCATGTTTTTGGCAGAGATGCCCAATCTTTTCTAACACTTCCTTTTCCCAAACACGTCCACCAGGATTGTGGGGATTGCAAAGGATATAAAGCTTCACATCCTCTTCCACCAATTCCTTCTCCAGCTGGTCAAAGTCAATCTCAAACAGCCCATCCTTTTCCACCAAAGAGTTGGTAATTAATCTGCGATTGTTCAGTTTGACACTGCGAGCAAAAGGTGGATAGACCGGTGTGTTAATCAGAACAGCCTCTCCCTCTTTTGTAAAGGCTTGAATAGCCGTTGAAATAGCTGGTACCACTCCCTCTATAAAGACGAGGGCATCCTTGTCAAAGTGATAGCCGTGTTGACTGGCTTCCCAGTCCTGAACCGACTCAATCAAAGCATCGCTAGCATAGGTATAGCCATAGACCAACTGATCTGCGTAGGCTTGTACAGCTCGTCGAACCTCAGGCAAAACCACAAAGTCCATATCCGCTATCCAAGCTGGTAGAACTTCTCGATCAACTTCTGCTTCTTTCCATTTATAGGTATGGTGCCCAAAACGATTGGGCAGGCTTGTAAAATCATATTTTCCCATATTTGTCTTATCCTTCTAATGCTTGACGCAAGTCCGCAATCAAATCTCTAGCATCCTCAATCCCAATAGACAAACGCAAAAGATCATCTGTCAATCCATAGGAATGGCGTACTTCTACCGGAATATCCGCATGGGTTTGGGTTGTTGGATAGGTGATCAGACTTTCCACCCCACCTAAACTCTCAGCAAAAGAGAAAACCTTGAGGCTATTTAAAATATGAGGAATTCGACTTTCATCAGCCACTTTAAAGGAAATCATTCCCCCACGACCAGTATAGAGAACTTCCTTGACTGCAGGTGAACCTTTCAGATAGGCCACAATTTCTCGCGCATTAGCTGTCGAACGCTCCATACGCAGTGACAAGGTCTTAAGACCACGAATCAACTGATAACTATCAAATGGAGACAAGACCGCACCTGTCGTATTGAGATTGTAGAACAGTTGTTCATATAGTTCTAAACTATTAGTCACAACTACCCCAGCCAAAACATCATTGTGCCCTGCTAGATATTTGGTAGCCGAATGAAGAACAATATCTGCACCGTCTTCAATCGGTCGTTGGTAAATTGGGCTGTAGAAGGTATTGTCCACCACTACCTTGGCACCCTTGTCATGAGCTAGTTTTGCCAGTTTTGCAATATCAAATTCCAACATCAAGGGATTGGTTGGCGTTTCGATATAGAGAACATCCACATCATTTTCCAGCTCAGCAATCAACTCTGTTTCAGTATTGGCATAGGTAAAATGGAAACGACCTTCCTTCTCCACTTGGTTGAACCAACGGAAAGAACCACCATAAAGGTCTCGAACTGCCAAGACTTTACTTCCTACAGGAAAGACACTAAAGGCCAGTACAATCGCAGCCATACCTGAACTCGTTGCTAGTGCATAGTCTGCTGATTCAATCGCCGCCAATACTTCCTCCGCCTTACTGCGAGTTGGGTTTTTGGTACGAGTATAGTCAAAGCCCGTAGACTGACCGAACTCTGGATGCTGATAAGTTGTTGAAAAATGAAGTGGCGTCACCAAGGCTCCCGTAGCCTCATCTGACTTGATCCCCGCCTGGGCCAAAATTGTGTCAATGTGTCGTTCTTTGCTCATACAATACCTCCAAATCTATAGTAACTATTGTATCATTTATTTTCACCAACTCATTTTCTTCTTTTCAAGAGCTAGTTATAGTTTCAAACTATACAAAAAAGATAGTTTCCTAAGAAACTATCGTTTATCCTGTTGAATAGACTGGTTACTTAACGTGTTTTGCCAGTTCTTCTTGGGCTTTCTTATTTGATTCTTCTTTTTCTTTCAGCCATTTTTCTTTAGCTTTTTCGTACTCAGCAGTTGTCACCGTCTTATCTTGCAACTTGAGGTACTTGTAAGACTCTACACCCTTATTTCCAGCAAGAGAATATGGTGCTGAGAATGGAACTGTCTTTCTCAAGGTCGGTGTTCCACCCTGAGAAACGTTTGGAATTGCAAGGGCGCTATCAACGAGCCAAGCTTGAATTTCAGCATATTTTTCATAACGTTTTGCTGGATCTTGCTCCTTGTTCGCTTCTTCTAGCATTTGAGTGTAGGTATCCAGACCAACTGCCTTAGCCTTGTCATTGACCTCACCTGGTTCTAGACCAATGTTTTGCAACATACCACCGTTATTGACATTTAAGATATCAAGATAACTTGATGGATCCAAGTAGTCCGCACTCCAACCGCCATTATAGATATCAAAGTCTTTTTGAGCTGCAGTTTGAGCTAGGTAGCTAGAGTTGTCAAAGTCATCTGTTGATAGCTGTTGGATATCGATAACCACATTCTCAGCTCCTAGAACAGATTCGATGGATTGTTTCAAAGAGCTTGCTTCAAGTACACCTTTTTTAGCTGATTGGTCTACAGATACATCCAAGTGGATTGGGAATTGCACACCCTTAGCTTCCAATTCTTTCTTAGCTTCTGCAAATTTAGCTTTAGCCTTGTCAGGATTGTAGTATGGGTCTTGCGCGTCCGCAAAGTTGATTCCTTGCCATTCTTGGCCATATTTGACCATCTTTTCTGAAACAACATCGCCAAAGTCTTTTCCGTTGATACTTACAAACGTAGGAGGTACAACCAAGTTACGAATAATCTTCGTTGCTCCGTCCTCCCCTTGAGATTGTGCTCCATAGGCTGTACGGTTATAAGCATAGTTGAAGGCTTGACGGAAGTTTTTATTCAGAACTGCTTCTTGGGTTGATTTCTTTTCGATATCAGAGGACTTAGAAGTGAAGTTATAAGATTTTCTGTCCAAGTTGAAGTTCAAGTAATAAGAAGTTGCATTTTGCATACTATAGATGATGTTATCCTTGTTCTTCTCTTTAATTCCTTCAAAGCTTGAGCTATTTGGATAGAGACGCGCGTAGCTATAGACTCCTTCTACAAAGTTACGTGCTAGTGCATCTTGGTCACTACCATCATAATAGGCTAATTTCACATCATCCACAAAGACATTTTTTTCATCCCAGTAGTTGGGATTTTTCTTGAATTCGATAACAGATTTTGAAACAAACGATTTCATCAAGAAAGGTCCATTGTACAAAATACTAGAAGGGTCTACCTTACCAAAGTCATCCCCTTTTGATTTTAAGAAATCTGCATTGACAGGGAAGAGAATGGTTGAAGTTGTTTTAGAATTCCAATAAGATTCTGGACGTGTCAAAGTGTACTGAACTGTTTGGTCGTCAATCGCCTTAACACCGACAGTTGAAAAGTCAGTTGTTTTCCCGTTGATATAGTCATCCAAACCTGCTACAGAGTCTTGAACCAAGTACAAGGCTTCGGATTTTTTATCAGCAGCATATTTCAAACCTGTCACAAAGTCTTGGGCCGTTACAGGGGCGTATTCTTCACCCTCATAAGTATACCATTTTGCATCCTTACGCAATTTGTAAGTATAGGTCAAACCGTCCTGAGAAACAGTCCAATCCTCTGCCAACGATGGAACATAGTTACCGTATTGGTCGTTTTCCATCAACCCATCCACCAAATTGGTCACGATGTCATTGGTTGTTGCACGGTTTTCTGCAAGATAGTTCAAACTAGATGGATCGCTCGAATAAACATAGTTATATGTTTTAGAAGCGCTACTTGAATTTCCACATGCGCTCAGTAGAATACCAGCGCTTAACACGACACTTGCAAGTGTCAGATACTTGGCCTTAGACTTTTTCATTTCCAGAACCTCCTGTTTAAAAGTTTTGTCTTATTATACAGCTTTGGTTTTATTTAGTCAAGTGATTTCTGAAGAAAAACTAAAAAAAGCATATTTTTTGCTCTTGATTTTAGAAAAAGTTCTCTTTTTTTAAGAAAAATGTAGTATAAAAACCTTTCTGTTAAAGAAAGGTTAAATTCATTACTTTTATTTATAAATCTTTTTACGATATTTTCAATCGTGTACGTAGTCGGTCTGCTTGAGCTTTGCCGATTATCTTGTCCAAGAGTCGTGTCCGTAGGCTCATCAAACCATAAAGACCTCCTCCAATCCCTCCGATGAGAGCCACATAAAGGAAACTCCAGAAACGCCCACTTGGTTGGAAGACAAAACCGAGTAGCCACTGCAAGAAGCCAACTAGGATAAACATGACAAGGGTCAAGATGGTAATCAAAATGGTTCTCTTCAAGATTATCTTTCGACGAGCACCCGTTACCTGACAGATGTCACGGTACATCAAGACATTCGGAATGATCAAGCCGATAGTCGTTGAAATCAAGGGACCGTAGCTGTGGAAAATAGCTATGGTTGGCAATTGCAAGACGATCTTAGCAATGGAACCATAGACAAAGTAAAGAACTGCCTTGCGGTTTCGGAACATGGCCTGAAGCATAGGAGACAAGACCATATACAAGCCTAGGATAGTAGACTGCAAAACTGCAAAGACAAATAAACCCATGGCCAGACTATCTGGCTTACCGTAAAAGACTGTATAAAGAGGCTCCCCTACCATGACCACTCCAACCGTTGCCGGCAGTAAAAATAAGAAGAGCATGGTGAGGCTATCTTGGACTAGGCGAGCCGCCGCCTGCAAGTCACCTTTTACATAGTTTTCCGTCAAAAGCGGCAAGCCGACACTCCCGATTGAAACTCCCACAGAGATTAAAATCATAGTAATTTTATTAGGATTGGCTGAGAAATAAGAAAACATGACAACCAAGTCTTCATTACTGTAGTTGGTAAACCACTTCATACTATTGATAAAGGTCATCTGGTCTAAGATTTGGAAGAGTTGAATGGCTGATCCTGTCAGGATAAAGGGAATGGCTTCCTTGATCGTATCGACTAAGAGTCGCTTACTATTGATTTTATCCCGTGTTTCAAAGACTCTTTTAAGCAAACCTTCTTGGGCAAGGAAATAAATCAAGACTGCAAAACTTGCCACCATCCCCACAAAGGCCGCAAAGGTCGATTGGGTAACGGCTGATAAGTAGTCACCAGAACCTATCTTCATAATGAAGAAGGTTGCCATCAACATCCAGATAACACGGATCACCTGCTCGGCGATTTGACTCATAGCATAAGGTTTGAGGTTATTCATCCCTTGGAAGAAACCTCGAATGACACTCATAGATGGGAAAATCAAGACCGCCCAAGCCAAGCTCTGCATGATGGGAATCAGATCTTTCCCCACACCTGACAAATCTGCTAACCAGGGAGAAAAGAGATACAAGACCAAAGCAAAGACTAAGCCCAAGCCCGTCATAAAGCTTAGGAAACTCCGAATCAAGGCAAAGCTATGCTCTTCTTCTCGCATGGTATTGTACTTAGCCACTTGTTTGGCGACCGCAACTGGGATACCCGCTGTCGAAATCAGCAAGAACCAGGCGTAAATATTGTAGCCCATGGTAAAGAGTCCATTTGCCTTAGCAGCATAGGTCCCCATCCAGATATACCAGGGAATAATGTAGATAGCACCAAGGAGGCGACTAATAAAGTTACTAGCTGTTAGCCAAGCAGTCCCTCGCAACATCTGGGCTTGCTGGTGATTGTTTTCGTTAGACATAGCTTCCTCATTCAATTTTGATAACTAGGAAAAGTTCCTTATCTTCCATTATAAACTTTTCCTTGTTACTTGTAAAATTCGGGCGTGAAGTTTATAATAGAAAGTATGATTAAGATTGAAACCGTATTAGATATTTTAAAGAAAGATGACCTTTTTCGTGAGATTGTTGACCAAGGTCATTACCACTACAACTACAGTGAAGTTGTTTTTGATAGCATCAGTTACGACAGCAGAAAAGTAAAGGAAGGCACTCTTTTTTTTGCAAAAGGTGCTGCCTTTAAAAAAGAATATCTACTCTCAGCTATCTCGCAGGGGTTAGGTTGGTATGTAGCTGAAATGGACTACGAGGTCGGTATTCCTGTTATTGTCGTGAACGACATTAAGAAAGCCATGAGTTTGATTGCAATGGAATTTTATGGCAATCCACAAGAGAAACTCAAAATTCTCGCTTTCACAGGAACAAAAGGAAAGACAACAGCTGCTTACTTTGCTTACCACATCCTATCTCAACGCTACCCAACAGCCCTCTTGTCAACTATGAACACAACTCTGGATGGCGAGACCTTCTTTAAATCTTCCTTCTCAACGCCTGAAAATATCGATCTTTTCGACATGATGGCTCAGGCTGTTAAGAATGGAAGAACCCATCTCATCATGGAAGTCTCCAGTCAAGCATACTTGGTTAAGCGAGTCTACGGCCTCACTTTCGATGTAGGAGTGTTTCTCAATATCAGTCCTGACCATATCGGTCCGATTGAGCATCCTAGTTTTGAGGATTACTTCTACCACAAGCGTCTCTTGATGGAAAATAGCCGAGCAGTTGTCATTAATAGCGACATGGACCACTTTTCTGTATTGAAAGAACAAGTGGAAGATCAAGACCATGATTTCTATGGTAATAAGTCAGACAACCAAATCGAGAATTCCAAAGCCTTTAGCTTCTCAGCTACAGGAAAACTCGCTGGCGATTATGATATCCAACTCATCGGTCACTTCAATCAAGAAAATGCCGTCGCTGCTGGACTTGCCTGCCTTCGTCTAGGTGCTAGTCTAGAGGACATCCAAAAAGGAATCGCTGCAACCCGAGTTCCTGGACGTATGGAAGTCCTCACACAGAAAAATGGTGCTAAAGTCTTCATCGACTATGCCCACAACGGGGACAGTCTGAAAAAACTCATCAATGTAGTTGAAACCCATCAGACTGGAAAGATTGCCCTGGTTCTCGGTTCGACTGGAAACAAGGGTGAAAGTCGTCGCAAAGACTTTGGACTCCTTCTCAATCAACATCCTGAGATTCAAGTCTTTCTGACTGCTGATGACCCCAACTATGAAGATCCAATGGCCATTGCTGAAGAAATCAGCAGCTATATCAGTCATCCTGTTGAAAAGATTGCCGATCGTGAACAAGCCATCAAGGCGGCCATGGCCATCACAAATCAAGAACTCGATGCCGTGATTATTGCAGGCAAGGGAGCTGATTGTTACCAAATCGTCCAAGGAAAGAAAGAAGACTATCCTGGAGACGCAGCTATCGCAGAACGTTATCTATAAAAAAATCAAGGGAAACATTCCCTTGATTTTTTTAGTCTTCTTTTTTAAATGAATTTTTAAGACCTTCAACGGCACCTTCTATAGCACCTTTAGCATCTTCAACAACTTCTTTTGCTTTGGCAACTGTTTTTTCTACAGCACCTTCTGCTTCTGTCTTGCTATCACCAGTAACTTTACCAAATCCTTCTTTGATAGCACCAGTTGCTTGTTCCAATTTATTTTCAAGTGACATAGCTCTGTCTCCTTTTTGTTTTAATACGATAATGGTTATCGCTTACATTTAGTTTATTCTTATTCTTTAGCAAAGTCAAACAATCTGCTCAAAATGAAGCAATTAAGGTAAATAGAAAGTCAACCGTTCCTTGTCGAAATCAACAGCCAACTCATACTTTCCTTCTTCGTTTTGCACTACATAGCCCAGGACGACCAAACTATCCACAAAGATATCACGCCGTTTCTGCATAAGCTGGTCTTTTTTGAGAAACTTCAGTAAAAAAGTCGTCATATACTTGAGGGCGTACTCAGGATTGACATCTCCCAAAATGGCATAGAGTTCCTGCTGTTTTTCTGTCAAAGGATATTGATTCTTGACCTTGTAGAAATAGTTGGACAAGGTCATCTTTTCTCTTGCAAAGTCCGTACGTTCGACTAAAATGGCCGCATTGGTTTGATTACACAATTCTGTCTCAAAACTCTGCTCTAACAAAGCTTGATAGACTGGACTATCCTCTCTGACAAAAATTTCTTGGTCAAGGACCAGACTGTCTATTGATTCTAGAAAAGGGAGATTAAGGGAATAACGTTTGTTTTCCCTTAGGATCAAACCTACCTTAATATACTCTTCCATGAGCTTATCAACTGCTACATCTGGAAACTGGGCCTTGATTTCTCGAAGGATCACATCGTCATGCTGGTCCAGATAGTCCACTAAATCTATAAAAAATGGCTGTCGAGTCAAACGGGAGGGATTAAAAATCTGAATCATGAAGATTCCTTTCTTTACATTCTAAAAGAGGGGATGCTGCTAGTTGACTAGGATTGGTCCCTGGCTGATTCAGAGGCACAGAAAGTTCGAGTTTCCTGTAGTATTCTCTCCAAAAATCACTGATCTCCTGCTCGCCATCACCAAATTTCATGGGAATAGTTTTAAAAATCGGTAGGATTTCAGCGATGTACTGAGAGCAGTAAAAGCCAGATCCATCTGGATAAAAAGAGGCATTATAGGGTGCACCCAAATGTTTGCTAGCTCTCTCCTTTACCAAGTCAGCTTCCAGCTCTGGATAGACATAAAGATCGTAGAGATGAGTTGGTTCAAAAAATTCAGCCGGTTCTTGACAAATGACACCAGCTTGCCCACTAGCATGGTAGATCAAACCGTCCAAAAAGATGGCTACATGACTATAGTTCCCAGTAGAAGCTTGAATGGCCTGCCCCATATCTGAAAGGTCCTTCACAAAAATCAAATCACCATTTTCTAACATCTTTCTCTCCTAGAAAAAAAGGAGCCGAAACCCCTTTAGCTATAAGGAAACGTTAGTTTCCTTGTTTAAGTTATCACTCAGGCTGTTACCCATTAAAGCTCTCAGTCAACTGAGGCACCACTTGTTTCTTACGTGAAACGGCACCTGGAAGAAAAGCGTGGTTGTTTTCAAGTTTGAAGTTGAAAGCTGCTTCCACCTTGTCCATGTTTGAGCCAAGAGCCAGAATTTCAGAGTTTGAGTTTACGATGTCTGTAATCATCAAGACAAAATCTGAGTAGCCGTTTGCTGCATTAGCAGCTTGGATAGCTGCTTCAATTTCAGCTTGGCGTTCCAAGACTTCAGCAATATCAACAGTATTGACTTGGGCAACACGAACCTTATTTCCATTGAGTTCAAAGGTCTTAGCATCGATGTCAATCAATTCTTCAGCAGATTTACTAGCCAAGTTTGTACCAGCCTTCAGCATAGCCAAACCGTACTCTTCCAAGTTGACGCCTGCTAATTCTGCCAATTCTGGAGCAATGACTTTATCAGATGGGTGAGTTGTTGGAGATTTCAAAAGAAGAGTATCTGAAATCAAACCTGAAAGCATCAAACCTGCGATCTCTTTAGGAACTGCTACACCATGTTCTTTGAACATGCGGTAAACGATAGATGAAGCTGATCCAACTGGTTCCAAACGCATGTAAAGCGGACTTGCAGTTTCAAAGTTAGCCACACGGTGGTGATCCACTACTCCGTATACTTCTACTTCAGCGATATCTGACACTGATTGTTGGAATTCATTGTGGTCAGTCAAGATGACTTGTTCTGCACCTTCTGCTTTAGCAGATGTAATGACGCGTGGTGCTTCTACACCAAAATAGTTCAAAACGAAGGCTGTTTCTTCATTAGGAGTTCCAAGTGCTACTGCTTCTGTGTCCAATCCATAAGCCTCTTTTGCAAGATAAGCAAAGGCTACAGATGACCCGATGGCATCTGAGTCTGGATTTTGGTGACCAAATACTAGAATCTTAGACATGATAATACCTCTTTAAATTTATTCATCTTATTGTAGCACTTTTTTCCTCTTTTGACAAAAGTAAGAGGAGTCAAAGGACTCCTCGTTAGACATCAATATGATTGACTAGATTTTTCTCTTGATTTTCGGATAAAAATCGTTCTTTCTGTAGACGTTTCTTGCGTTTGAGGAGAGCTTCGGCAGACATGGCTTCTTCCTTACTGGCAAAACCCTCTACATAGATGAGTTTGACTGGCAAGCGAGCTCGGGTATACTTGGCTCCCTTACCACTATTATGAACGGCAAGGCGCCTCTTCACATCCGTTGTATAGCCCGTATAGTAAGAACCGTCACGGCACTCCACCACATACATATAGGCCTTATGAGCCATAGTAAATCTCTTGAATTTCTGGAGTGTAGGAACCATCGTCATTGTGAACAATGAGCGGTGGCAAGACCTTAAAGCCACTGGTCGATCCATCCTTGATAGCTTCGATTAAGAGCATATTAGCCTCCTTCTCTCGTTTAGGATAGACAAATTGTAGGCGCTTGGGTGCCAAATTGTGGCGTTTGAGCATATCTAGGATATCCAAGAGCCGATCAGGACGATGAACCATGGCCAAACGGCCATTAGACTTGAGAATACT
Organism: bacterium; assembly: GCA_905221255.1. Lineage (GTDB taxonomy): Bacteria > Bacillota > Bacilli > Lactobacillales > Streptococcaceae > Streptococcus. Next base: position 180,471 of record CAJNCL010000003.1, on the reverse strand, counting down.
CTGTGCACTACGGCAGATTTCATCTAGGTTAGTCGTAATTTCGTGTCTGGCCAGAAGGTAGTGTTCACTCTCGTTCAGATTAGAATGCGGATCCACCTTAAAATAAGGAGGATTGCACAAAATCATATCCACCTTACTTCCCTGAATGTGGGCAGGCATATTTTTCAAATCATCACAGATGACCTGCATCTGCTCTTCCAAGCCATTCAACTGAACCGAACGTTCTGCCATATCCGCCAAGCGCTCCTGAATCTCTACAGATATTATCCGCGCCTGAGTACGTGAACTAGCAAAAAGTCCCACTGCACCATTTCCAGCACAAAAGTCCACAATTAAACCCCGTTTAGGAAAGCGAGGAAAGCGTGATAAAAGAACACTATCCACCGAATAGCTAAACACCTCTCTATTTTGAATGATCTTGATATCTGTCGAAAAGAGCTGATTGATTCGCTCTCCTGGTTTTAATAATTGTTCTTCTTTCATACTTTTATTATAACAAATAATGTTAATATTACAAATAATTTAAATAATCGTATTTATGGCTTCTTCTTTAAATGCTCCAGTGCCTCACGCGTCCAAACAGGCATCATTCGGGCAAGAGGAGCAAAACCGTGCTTGATCCGATCATTTGAAAAACGTCTCCGTCTTGGCAATTGATGTTTTTCCTCTTCCAAGGTACGGATAGAAAGACTAGCCTTCCCAGTGTATTCGTCAAAATCCACCACCTGAACTTGGACCTCATCGCCAATTTTTAAAATGTCATAGATATTTTCAATAAATCCCGTCCGAATCTCCGAGATGTGAATCAGCCCTGTCACCCCTGTCTCTAACTCGACAAAGGCACCATAGGGCTGAATTCCTGTAATACGCCCGTTTAGCTTATCACCAATTTTCATCCTAGTCCTCAATTTCAATCGTTTCAATTACTACATCTTCAACTGGCTTGTCCATTGCACCAGTCTCAACAGCTGCAATGGCATCCAAGACCGCAAACGATTCTGCGTCTACCAATTGCCCAAAAACAGTATGGCGACGGTCAAGGTGAGGGGTTCCGCCTTGCTCTGCATAAATCTCAGCGATTGGTTCTGGCCAGCCACCACGCGCAATCTCTTTCTTAGAGTATGGCAAGTGTTGGTTTTGCACGATAAAGAACTGGCTACCATTGGTATTTGGACCAGCATTGGCCATAGAAAGAGCGCCACGAACATTATAAAGTTCTTCTGAAAATTCATCCTCAAACGCTTGACCATAAATTGACTCACCACCCATACCAGTACCAGTTGGGTCTCCACCTTGGATCATAAAGTCCTTGATAATGCGGTGGAAAATCACACCATCATAGTAACCGTCTTTTGAAAGCGCAACAAAGTTGGCTACTGTTTTGGGAGCCTGCTCAGGGAAAAGCTTGATACGCAAGTCTCCGTGATTTGTCTTAATAGTCGCCAACGGACCTTCTACTGTTTCAATGTCTACTTGTGGGAAATGCAATTCTTTTTCTACCATACCAAATCCTTCTAAGGCATCAAAAATGCCATCTTCTTCTACTGTTTTTGTAATATAATCTGCTTTTTCTTTAATTTTTTCATGGGAAACTCCCATGGCAATGCTAATTCCTGCATAATCAAAGAGTTCCAAGTCATTGAGACCGTCACCAAAGACCATGACATTCTCTGGTTTCAAGCCTAAATGCTCCACCACCTTGGCTACACCTGTGGCTTTTGAACCTGAAATAGGCACGATATCAGATGAATGTTCATGCCAACGTACCATGCGAAGTTTACCAGAGAGACTATCTGGTAACTGCAAGTCGTCCCCTTTTTCCTCAAAGCTCCACATCTGGTAAATGTCCGCTTTTTCATGGAAGTCAGGATCCACATCCAAGTTTGGATAAATCGGATCAATTGCCTCACTGATTAGTTCTGTTCGAGTGGAGAGTTTGGCGTCATGACTGCCAACTAAACCATATTCAATCCCCTCTTGTTTTGTCCAAGAAATGTATTCTTCCACATCTTCTTTGGCAATCTGATGCTGATAAATGACCTGACCTTTTTTATCTTCAATATAAGCCCCATTTAGGGTTACAAAAAAGTCCGGTTTGAGCTCTCGAATCTCTGAAACAACACCGAAAATACCACGACCAGAGGCAATTCCTGTTAAAATCCCTTTTTCTCGCAACTGCTTAAAAACAGTGGGAATTGTCGCCGGAATAAAGCCCGTCTTTGACGTACGCAAGGTATCGTCGATATCAAAAAAGACGATTTTAATCTTCTTTGCCTTGTATTTTAATTTCGCATCCATCTCTCTACCTCTTTTTTATCACTCTTTCCATTATACCATAAAGTAGAGAAATTCCCTATCTTCAAAGAAATACACTATCTCTTATTCGAACTTCTTGGATAAGTACAGAACTAAATCATCATTATTTTGGCTAGTTGCATTCATTTCCAACGGCTGATTTCGATACCAAACACCCGTCCCATCTGGAATATAGCCTCGTTTGATGTACAATCTCTGGGCAGGTCCATATCCTGAATGGAGCCCAACACCAAGGGTCACCTTATCCGATATGAGTTTAACTCGTTTTTCTGCTTCTTTCATCAAGAGATTTCCAATACCTTGATTTTGAAAAGGTTCAAAGACATTGAAATCTGAGAGTTCTGGATAGATTTCTGCAAAAGGCCCCTGCTTAGCGCAGGGCAAAATTGTGATATAACCCGCTAAAGCACCCTCAACCTCTGCAACTAAGACTTCTCTCTCCCCACATTCTTGTTCAAGAAAATATCTAGCCAAAATTTCTTCTCTACCCGGCCAACCTTGGCTGATAAATCCTCGAGATAGATCTTTAATGTCAGATTCTTGCATTTTTCTAATTGAACATGTCGTCTTCATAAGCTGCTCCTTTAAAGCTTCCTGTTACCATTATAGCACGATAATAAAAATAAAAAGAAATAACCTAGTAAGAAAAAAGCATCTTACTAGGTCAAAAGGGACTCCATTCTAACAGAGTCCTGGAAAAGTCTGAAAAAAAGGGCCACTGGACCGAACTCGCCTTCTCGTTTCAAAGCTCGTGAAAAAAAGACTCGTCGGGGTCTTGACTCACTTTCTTATTTCCGAGCTTATGAAAAAGAGGTCCCCCGGACCTCAACTCGCTCTCTCATTTCAAGGCTCGTGAAAAAAAGACCCGTAAGGGTCTTTTCTTTAATCTTCGTTTACGAAAGGCATCAAAGCCATTACGCGAGCGCGTTTGATAGCTGTTGTTACTTTACGTTGGTTTTTAGCTGAAGTTCCTGTTACACGACGAGGAAGGATTTTCCCACGTTCTGAAACGAAACGGCTAAGAAGCTCAGTATCTTTGTAATCAACATATTCAATTTTGTTTGCTGCGATGTAATCAACTTTTTTACGGCGTTTGAATCCGCCACGACGTTGTTGAGCCATGTTTTTTCTCCTTTATAGTATTAATTGTCCATTAGAATGGTAAATCATCATCTGAAATGTCCAATGGATTGGTTGCTCCAAATGGATTTTCAGAACGTGAAAAGTCTGGTACTGGGTTTGCAGGTGCTGATTGACCAGCAGTTGGTGCAGAATAAGCTCCACCTGTATGTCCTTCACGCACTCCGCGGCTTTCCAACATTTGGAAATTCTCAGCCACGACTTCTGTTACGTAGACACGTTGTCCTTGCTGGTTATCGTAACTACGAGTCTGGATACGACCTGTGATCCCGATAAGAGAGCCTTTTTTAGCCCAGTTAGCAAGATTTTCAGCCTGTTGGCGCCACATAACGACATTGATGAAATCAGCCTCACGTTCGCCATTTTGACTCTTGAATGTACGGTTTACTGCAAGAGTAAAAGTCGCAACTGCTACATTTGATGGGGTATAACGCAACTCGGCGTCACGAGTCATACGCCCTACAAGTACAACATTGTTAATCATAATTTACCTTCTTACGCGTCAAGTTTGACGATCATGTGACGAAGAATGTCAGCGTTGATTTTTGAAAGACGGTCAAACTCTTTAAGAGCTGCGTCGTCGTTTGCTTCAACGTTAACGATGTGGTAAAGTCCTTCACGGAAATCTTGGATTTCGTATGCAAGACGACGTTTTTCCCAAGATTTTGATTCAACAACAGTTGCACCGTTGTCAGTCAAGATAGAGTCAAAACGTGCTACCAAAGCGTTTTTCGCTTCTTCTTCAATGTTTGGACGAATGATATAAAGAATTTCGTATTTAGCCATTGATATGTTCCTCCTTTTGGTCTAATGACCCCAAGACTTTGCAAGGGGTAAGTGAGGTTTGCTCACAATTAACTATTATACTAGAAATACTAGTAGATAGCAAGAGAAAAAAGATAAAAATGAAAAATAACTCTATTGCTTAGAAATAACATTCTCTTTCAGTTCTAAAGCTCTGGCCATCTCTTTCAAAATGAAAAATAGTGAAAAGCCGACGATTACTAAAAAGAATCCTAAGTAAAGGAAAGCTACTACAAACCCTAAATAGTCAATCAACCACCCTGTCAGAGGAAAAATAACAATCATACTCAGGCTGAACATCATGGAGTAGACACTTAGCATGGTTGCCCGTACCTCACTTGGGAGTCGCTTTTGTAAATCGTTGTCAAAAATCGGTTGAAAGAGAGCATATAAGGCGTTACTAATCAAATAAATCAAAATATAAATCAGTGGCGTACCAAAGTAGGAAAGTAAGTAGGTCACCCCCGTCAAGAGTACAAGAATAGGAAAGAGCTTTAAGGCTGCATACTTCTTTCCAATCTTACTCGCTAGATAAACTACCCAGATATTCAAAACACTGCCGATTAACATGACCATCGAAATCTGCCATCCATCTAAGTCCGGCAGTTGATTTTGATAGTAAAAATAAAACATGCACATCAGGGTTCCGATGATTTGGGACAGAATCATCCAACCAAAAAGACTGGGATTTCTCTGCAGCTCCTCTTTAACAGTCAACATAATCTTTTTCATGGTCAGACGCTCAGATTTTTGCGCTTTAACACTAGGCTCTTTTAGCATCCAAGTTAGGAAAAGAACGATTATAGAAGTGGCAATCATGATATAGTAGGTCAAGTGCAATTGACCATGGACAAAAAATCCCGCTAAAACGGTCCCCAAAGACCGAGTTCCTTCTGCTACTCCTGACATAAAACTTGAGATAGACAAGTAGCGCTCTTTTAATCCAGCCTCCACGGCCGAATCATAAACCATGGCTGCACTCGTCCCCGAATCAAAATTATAAGACAAGGCACTCACCACCATAGCGAGTGCATAAATCCAAAAATTACCTTGTCCTACTAACATGAGAATAGACGACGCAATCCCAGCAATCCGACTGAGATAAAGATTGGTTTTATAGGAATAGCGGTCAGCTAACATTCCAGAGGGGATTTCACAAATGACACTGGTCGCATGAAAAATACTTTCCAATAAGCCAATCTGCCAAAGTGACATCCCATTTTGACTGAGAAATAAAATCCAAAAGCTGGCAATGCCCAGAAAGGCAAAAAATTCCACACCAGCCATGAGACCGATATTCTTCCGATAATTTGGTTTAAACATCATTTCTCCTTTAACAAGTGTATATATCCTTGTGTCTGTCACTTGTTAATCTGTGCTTTACATGTCCCTCACCTCTTCTTTCTTCTACTTTGAAAAAACGCCCCTAGGGCGTTTTGATTTATTTTACGGTTTAATACGGTGCAACATACGTGGGAATGGAATAGCTTCACGGATGTGTTTGGTTCCAGCTGCGAAGGTTACCATACGTTCAATACCGATACCAAATCCACCATGTGGTACTGTGCCGTATTTACGAAGGTCAAGGTAGAATTCATATTCTGTACGATCCATTCCAAGTTCTTCCATTTTAGCGACAAGGGCATCGTAGTCTTCCTCACGCATAGAACCACCGATGATTTCTCCGTAACCTTCTGGGGCAAGCAAGTCTGCACAAAGTACGCGCTCTGGATTTCCAGGAACTGGTTTCATGTAGAAGGCCTTGATAGCTGCTGGGTAGTTCATAACAAATGTTGGCACACCAAAGTGGTTTGAAATCCATGTTTCGTGTGGTGAACCAAAGTCATCGCCATGCTCAAGATGCTCGTAGTCTGCATCTTCATCGTTTTCATGCTCTTGCAAGAGGTCAATGGCTTGATCGTAAGTGATGCGTTTGAAAGGCTCTGCAATGTAGCGTTTCAAAAGTTCAGTATCACGTTCCAAAGTTTCCAAGGCTTGAGGAGCACGATCCAAAACACCTTGAAGAAGAGCTTTTACGTAAGCTTCTTGCAAGTCAAGTGACTCATCATGTGTCAAGTAAGAGTACTCCGCATCCATCATCCAGAACTCAGTCAAGTGACGGCGTGTTTTTGATTTTTCAGCACGGAATACTGGACCAAAGTCAAAGACACGACCAAGAGCCATAGCCCCTGCTTCTAGGTAAAGCTGACCTGATTGGCTCAAGTAGGCTGGTGTTCCAAAGTAGTCTGTTTCAAAGAGTTCAGTTGAATCTTCTGCTGCGTTTCCTGAAAGAATTGGGCTATCAAATTTCATGAAGCCGTTCTTGTCGAAAAACTCATAAGTCGCATAGATAATCGCGTTACGGATTTGCATAACCGCTACTTGCTTACGAGAACGGAGCCATAAGTGACGGTTGTCCATCAAGAAGTCTGTGCCGTGTTCTTTTGGAGTGATTGGGTAGTCTTGAGATTCACCGATCACTTCGATGTCTGTGATATCGAGCTCATAGCCAAACTTAGAACGCTCATCTTCTTTGACAATTCCTGTCACATAAACAGAAGTTTCTTGGCTTAGGCGTTTAATTGTATCAAACTTCTCTAGTCCCACTTCCTCACCGAACTTTTCAATAAAGTTTGGTTTAAAGGCTACACCTTGGAAGAAGGCTGTTCCATCACGCAATTGCAAGAAGGCAATTTTCCCTTTTCCAGATTTGTTGGCAACCCAGGCCCCAATGGTCACTTCTTGACCAACGTAGTCTTTTACATCGATAATTGTTACACGTTTTGTCATAATCTATCTTCCTTTTTTCGTTTAACTTGTCCGAAGACATCATTACCCACTATTTTACCATAAATAGACTGCGATAGCTAGGTTCTACTAGAGAAAAATCGCGAGATTTTCGATACAAAAAATCTTCGTCAGAATGACGAAGATTCTAAGTTTTATTTTTCCATAAATTGATGCAAGCGACGAATAGCTTCTTTTAATGTATCCAAGTCTGTAGCATAGCTGAGACGAACATTTTCTGGCGCTCCAAATCCAGCTCCTGTAATCAAGGCCAGTCCGACTTCTTCGAGAATAGCTGTTGTAAACTCTGTCACATCAGTATAACCCTTGATCTCCATCGCTTTTTTAACATTTGGGAAGAGATAGAAGGCACCTTGGGGCTTGACAACTTCAAAACCTGGGACTTGGCACAAGAGAGGATAAATGGTATTCAAACGTTCCTCAAAAGCCTGGCGCATGGTTTCAACAGAGTCTTGCGGTCCAGTTAGGGCCTCAATCGTTGCATATTGAGATACTGCTGTCAGATTGGAAGTCGTTTGTCCTGTTAGCTTGCTCATGGCAGCAATAATCTCAGGATTTCCCACAGCATAACCTACCCGCCAACCAGTCATGGCATAGGCCTTAGATACACCGTTAATTACGATGGTTTGCTTGCGAATGGCTTCTGACAGACTAGAGATTGGAACAAATTCGTTCCCGTTATAAACCAGACGACCGTAAATGTCATCTGCTAGGATAAGGACATCATGCGCAACAGCCCAATTTCCGATAGCCATGAGTTCCTCACGAGAGTAAATCATACCAGTCGGATTCGATGGTGAATTGAGAAGCAAGACCTTGGTCTTATCTGTTCGGGCTGCTTCTAGCTGCTCTACTGTTACTTTAAAGTGATTGTCTTCTTTGGCCTGGACAAAGACTGGCACACCTTCTGCCATCTTGACCTGGTCTCCATAGCTGACCCAGTATGGTGTAGGAATGATGACTTCATCACCTGGATTGACCACAGCCATAAAGAAGGTGTAGAGAGAGAACTTGGCACCAGTGGCAAAGGTAACCTCGTTAGCCGCTACGGAATACCCATAGTAGCGTTCAAAATAGGTATTAACCGCCGCTTTTAACTCTGGTAGGCCTGAAGCAACTGTATAAAAGGAAGCTCGTCCATCACGAATCGCTTCCACCGCCGCATCCTGAATATTTTCAGGAGTATGAAAATCTGGCTGTCCCAAGGTTAAGAAAAGAACATCTTTTCCTTGAGCTTTTAACGATTTGGCTCTTGCATCACTGGCTAGAGTGACACTTTCTTCCATTTCTAGTACACGTTTGGATAGTTTCATATGCCCTCCTTATTGGATCACTGCTCCTGTTTCAAAGTCGACCAGATAGTACTGGTTTCCTGACTTAACTTCCCAAATCGGCTTGTCCTGATAACGACCAAAGGTGATCTTGTCAATATCGCTAGCTCCTTTTTCCCTCGAAATCGTCGCTGCCTTGTCTTGAGAAATCCCCTTATCAAGCTGATAAACGTAAATCTTATGGTCATTCTTTTCAATCAGCACTGCAATGGCCTCTTGCTTTTTATTATGCCCCAGAAGGCTGTAATAAGCTTCCGAACCATTAAAAAAATCAACCTGATCTGCTTTTTCCAATTCTGCATACTGCTTGGCCAGTTTTTCTCCTTCAACCCTAGCATCTTGATAGGGTTTCATGCTAAGCGAAATCAGGTAAAGAAAGGATCCAGTCAGCACTAGTAGCACCAGAGAAATGCCGATTCCGTATTGTATAAGTAGCTTGTTTTTTGCTTTTTTCTGTCTTAGTTTCACTCGTCTATTTTACCATCTCTCCTTCTTTATTACAAGTGAAGACAGGAACATTCTGAGATAATTTCCCTATAAAATCCATGTCTCTTGTATTTCTATTTATTTATTGATAGAATACCCTTATGAAACAATATTTGAAAGAAAAAATTTCCGATAATCAACTAGACTTAAAAACAGCTATCGTCCTCAATAAAGCCATACGAACTTTTAAACCATATGAAGCCAAAGCCGCTAAAGAACACGGGCTAACACCCACTCAATTTTCAGTTTTGGAAACCCTCTATAGCAAGGGGGAACTACGCATTCAGGATTTGATTGAAAAAATGCTAGCCACTTCTGGAAACATGACTGTTGTCATTCGAAACATGGTCCGAGATGGGTGGATTTCTAAAACTTGTGACCCCAAGGATCGTCGCTCTTTTTTCCTGAAATTAACACCTGCAGGACGCAGAAAAATCGAAGAGGTTCTTCCTGACCATATCTATTCGATCGTAGAAGCACTCAGCATCTTGGAAGATGGCGAAAAGGAAGACTTAATCCGCATTTTAAAAAAATTTAAAAATTTGTGAGCAAAATTATTGCTAATTAGTATCATTTGTTGTAACATGGATGGTAACAAAAGGGCTCGCTCTTTAAATTTTTTACTAAAGGAGACACATCATGTCTAAAAAAGTACTATTTATCGTTGGTTCACTACGCCAAGGTTCTTTCAACCACCAAATGGCCCTCGAAGCTGAAAAAGCACTTGCTGGAAAAGCGGAAGTTAGCTATCTTGATTATTCAGCTGTTCCTCTCTTCAGCCAAGATTTGGAAGTTCCAACTCATCCAGCTGTAGCTGCTGCTCGTGAAGCAGTCCTTGCTGCGGATGCTATCTGGATCTTCTCTCCAGTCTACAACTTCTCTATCCCTGGAACAGTGAAAAACTTGCTTGACTGGCTCTCTCGTGCCATTGACTTGTCTGATACACGTGGTGCTTCTGCCCTCCAAGACAAGTTTGTTACTGTCTCATCTGTAGCCAATGCCGGTCACGATCAACTCTTTGCTATTTATAAAGACCTCTTGCCATTTATCCGTACACAAGTCGTTGGTGATTTTACAGCTGCTCGTGTCAATGACTCTGCTTGGGCAGATGGAAAATTGGTGTTAGAAGAAGCAACTGCTTCATCACTTGCAAAACAAGCTGACGATCTTCTTGCAGCCATCAACTAATCTAGCAAAAACCAGCTCGAATGAGCTGGTTTTATGCTTGTTTCACAAAGACGAGTTCTAAATCACTTGATAAATCAGGTCGGTAGTCAAAGCCGGCAAAGCGGAGCTTGCGAGCTTGTTCGACTGTTTGGACTTGCCCTTCTATCAAGGCGGTCAAAAAGGCGCCACGTGCTTTTTTTGAAATGGTTGAGTGAATCTTCAAATGACCTGCCTTGTCCTCCATAAATTTGAAGGTCACCATCTTTTCTCTAATTTCCTTCGAAAATACGGTTTCAAACTCTGATGATAGGAGTGAAAATATCAAGTCCTCATCCTGTAGCGTCTCATCGTAGGCTGACTTCCAATGACTCTTTAAAGTCTTACCAGCAACTTTTAACTTCATCAAGAAGTCCAAACGGTGAGGAGCCATTGGAGATAGGGCTGGAACTACGCCATAAAAAGCTGATGTAATTAAAACATGATCTTCAAGATAAGCTTGTTCAGTCTTAGTCAACTCATCTCGTTTGATATGGCGATACATGAGACCATCGAATAGTTTCAAGGCTGGATAATGTTTAGCCCTGTGATCTTTTAAAGCTTGAATATGAGCGTACTCTTCTTCTGCTTTCTCGGTAGATACCTTATAAAAAGTCTCTAATTCACTAGCTGAGTAATTCGCCAGTGAGTCAAGGACTGCCTGACTTTCTTCCCTCAAAGGGAGCGCTTCGATACAAGGATGGTCTGTGTTCATTTCTTTTGCTGTTGGGATTAAAATTTTCATATTGTTAGTGTAGCATATTTTTCAATCACGACCAAGAATTTCATCTTAAAAACCTCGGTTCATACCGAGGTTTCTTTGTTTATTTTGGCCATCCTAACCAGATAGCCACGAGAACAAGGGCTGTGCCAGCTAAGCTTGTTAAGATAGATAAGAATTTATCTTTTTTCTCCTTGAACTGAGAAAACCTATTTTTATACTCAATGAAAATCAAAGAGCAAACTAGGAAGCTAGTCGCAGGCATTACTTGAGTAAGGCAAGGCGACGCTGATGTAGTTTGAATTTGATTTTCGAAGAGTATTATTGTACTTTAAAGGTCTTGAGATAATTATCTTTTCCAACTTGACCTTCGAAGGATTGGCCATTTTCGAGGTAAGGAAGGTCGTCTGACACTGAAGCCTTGACCTTATAAATCTTGCCATCAACTTTAAAGAAGTAGACGGTATCCCCCTTGATGACAGCTGATTTAAGGTCAGAAACCACTCCCTTGATACTTTCTACCGTTTCATTATCCAGCTCGAGGTCGTTTTTATTGGCATACTTGCTGAGGAGTTCATCTACCGTAGTTGCTACGATGACGTTTTGGTACTCCACGGCATCGACCAATGCATACTCCTTGACCAAGCCTGCATTGTCCTTCAAGCCCATGATATAGAGAGGCTTGTCATTGAGATTGACAAGAATAGGGAAGGTAGCCTTATAGGCCTTCTCTTGCACTGCTCCTTCTGCGGAAGCACGGGCTGATTCTTCGGTTGCTGAAGCTAGATTGTACTTGGTGATTTCACCAGTGCGCATATTTTCAAGGATAAATCCTAGATTACTTTCATCAGCATTTGCTGAAGTCACCCCTGTGTAGAGATAAATGTCATTTCCGATAGAAAGATAGTTATAGCCCTCAGTCGTTTGGGTAACGTTTTTCTTAGAAATCAAGGCATTCCAGAAGCCGTCTTTATACTTGCCGTTGTAGTTGATTTGCTCGATGGTTTCTTCTGCTGGATAGACACGATCCACCCATTCTGGTACTTCATCCAAGCTGTATTCCTTGGTTTCTCCATTGGTGGCGTCTAAGATAATAACAGACGAAGGACGAGGGACTCCTAGACCAAACTGTTTTTGATAAACGGTTGCTACATAGAAAGGATTGCCTTCATCATCCACCTCAAAGGATGGCGTTTTAAAAATCTTGGTTGGGTACTTGATTCGAAGATGGCGTTTAACGTCACGGTTAAAATACTCAGAGTCTGAATACTTCATTGGCGTTTTTAAATCCACCAATTCCGCATTTCCTGTCACCATATCAACCTTGATATACTCGCCAATTCCCTTAGACTGATTATTAAACCATTTGATCGGGTCGGCATACTCCAAAGGAGTCACTCGATAAGGTTTGCCATCAACCGTCAGCTGGGTATAAGTATCTGCTGCTACGTACTGGGAGACCTTATCCGTCAGAGAGCCTAGATAACGGTCTCCAATCTTTTCTGCAGTGCTCCGATCTAGGATTGGAACCTTACTGGTATCACTCTTAGGAAAATCTTTAAAGTCTTTTTCTGTGATAGATACCACATTAGCATAATTTTTTGCTTGGAAAAAGCTAGAGGTTACTAGGCTTACCAGACCAGCAAGAGCAAAGATGAGCCCTGCAGTCAGAAACAATCCTCTACTAAGTTTGGTAAAAAGGAATCCTTCTAGATTGAGATCTTTGGCAGCCTTGCCATGACGTAGGTGAACAGTTTTAAGAAGATTGGTATCCTTGCGGAAACTAAACAAAATCCCCATCACCACCAAATGCCCACAGAGAAAGAAGATGAATTCCCAGCTAGTAAGATTGAAGGGAGGCAAAAAGATATACCAGGTCGTTGCAATAAAAACAAGTTCAAAAAGGATGCGTTTCATTTGAGTTCCTCCTAAATAATTCGTCCTTCCAAATGATCCAGTTCATGTTGGCAGATCTGAGCTGGAAAGCCTGTTAGCGTAATAGTCTGTTCCTGCCACTTACTATCGCGATAGGAAACCGTAATCGTTTCATAACGAGTCGTCGTTCGAACCCCAGTCAAAGACAAACAACCTTCCTCTGTCTCGTAAGGTCCTTTATAGGAAAGGAGAATAGGGTTAAACATAACCATGGGAACTAGGCCAAGATTAAAGATAATCACGCGCTTCTGCACCCCAATCATATTAGCCGCTAGACCGACACAGGTCTCGCGATTGGCCAGCAGGGTATCCTGCAAATCCTTAGTCAGATAAAGGTCTTCCTGACTTGCAGGTTTCGAGACCTGCGACAAGAATAAGACATCTCGGACAATTTTCTTTTCCATTCTCTTACGCTCCTTACAACTTTACTTTATTATAGCACAAAAGGGGGCAACTTCTAGTCCTTTCCCTCAAATGCAAAAAAAGCCATCCGAAGATGACTTTCTTTTTAAATCGCGTTCTTATCAAAGCCGAGTTTACGTTGGGTGAACTTAACGATTTCGACGATGATAATCATTGAGAAGCTTCCAGCTAGAACAATAGCCCATTGTGATAAGTCTAGTTTGGTTACGTGGAAGATTCCTTCAAGCGGTTCTACGACGATTGTTGCCATGAGAAGGATGAAGGATACCAAGATGGACCAGTTAAAGGTCTTAGACTTGAATGGGCCAACTGTCAAGATGGATTGGTAAACAGACTTGACATTGTAGGCATGGAATAGTTGAATCAAACCAAGAGTTGCAAAGGCCATAGTAAGGGCATCCGCATGAATGGCATGATTGTCACCCACATGAACTGGGTAAGCAATTGCAAGTCCATAAACACTCATAACAATAGCTGCTTGGAGTACACCTTGATAGATGATAGAACTCAAAACACCACCTGAGAAGAAGCTTGCCTTTCGTCCACGTGGTTTATGATTCATGACACCAGGCTCAGCAGGTTCAACACCAAGAGCGATAGCTGGGAAGGTATCTGTTACCAAGTTGATCCACAAAAGATGAACTGGCTGCAAGACGTCCCAACCAAACAAGGTTGATAAGAAGATAGTTAATACTTCAGCAGTATTGGCAGAAAGTAAGTACTGAATAGTCTTTTGAATGTTTGAGAAGACCTTACGTCCTTCTTCAACTGCGACGATAATAGTCGCAAAGTTATCATCTGCAAGAATCATGTCAGAAGCCCCCTTAGAAACCTCTGTACCAGTGATTCCCATACCGATACCGATATCGGCTGTTTTCAGAGCTGGCGCATCATTAACACCGTCACCTGTCATAGCAACAACCTTACCTTGTTTTTGCCAAGCCTTGACGATACGAACCTTGTGTTCTGGAGACACACGGGCATAAACAGAGTATTGACCAACTACTTTTTCAAAGTCTTCATCTGACAGTTCATTGAGTTCAGCACCAGTTAAAACGTGGCCTTCTGTATCATTTGCATCAATAATTCCCAAACGTTTGGCAATAGCTTCTGCAGTATCTTGATGGTCACCCGTGATCATGATTGGACGGATTCCTGCTTCCTTAGCCACACGAACAGCTTCTGCAGCTTCGGCACGTTCAGGGTCAATCATTCCAATCAATCCAGTAAAGATCAAGTTGTTTTCAAGTTCTTCAGAAGTAAGATTTTCTGGAATACTATCGATAATCTTATAAGCACCTGCAAGGACACGCAGAGCTTGGTGAGCCATTTCAGAGTTGTTTGTATGGATTAATTCAGTAACTTTCTCATCAATCGGAGCAACATCTCCTGCTTTATCACGAGCAACACAACGTTTCAAAAGTTGATCTGGAGCCCCTTTGACTGCCACGAGGAATTTACCATCTGGCAATGGATGAACCGTTGACATGAGTTTACGATCTGAGTCAAACGGCAACTCAGCCACACGAGGATATTGCTCTAAAAATCCTTTAACATCATAGCCCTTATCCAAGGCATACTGGATGAAGGCTGTTTCCGTTGGATCCCCGATCAGGTTTCCTTCTGCATCAATCTTAGTATCATTAGCCAAGACAACAGAACGAAGAAGAGGCATTTCAAGACCTAGTTCAATGTCATCAGCAGAATCATGTAGAACTGCGTCATAGAAGACTTTCTCGACTGTCATCTTGTTCATGGTCAGCGTACCAGTCTTATCAGAAGCGATGATTTCTGTTGAACCAAGTGTTTCTACTGCTGGCAACTTACGAACGATAGAGTTTCGTTTGGCCAAAACTTGAGTACCAAGGGCAAGAACGATCGTCACGATAGCAGGGAGTCCTTCTGGAATGGCTGCAACAGCAAGCGCAACAGAGGTCATCAACTCACCAAGTGGATTTTTACCTTGAATGAAGACTCCAACTACAAAAGTAACAAGGGCAATGACCAAAATTGCATAGGTCAAGACCTTAGAAAGGTTGTTCAAGTTTTGTTTAAGTGGTGTATCCGTCTCATCCGCATCTTGGAGCATACCAGCGATATGACCCACTTCAGTATACATACCTGTATTGACAACAACACCAAGACCACGACCGTAAGTCACATTTGAGTTTTGGAAGGCCATATTGACACGGTCACCAATACCAGCATCTGCAGCGAGTTCTACAGTCAAATCTTTTTCAACTGGAACAGACTCACCTGTCAAGGCTGCTTCTTCGATTTTAAGAGAATTGGCTTCTAGCAAACGTAGGTCCGCTGGTACCACGTCACCTGCTTCAAGGGCAACGATATCACCTGGTACCAATTCTTTTGAGTCAATCTCAGCCATGTGCCCATCACGAAGAACGCGCGCAGCTGGACTAGACATAGACTTGAGGGCTTCGATGGCTTCTTCTGCTTTTCCTTCTTGGTAAACACCAAAGGCTGCGTTGATGATAACAACGGCTAGAATAATAATGGCATCTGCAATATCTTCCCCACCAGAAGTTACGACTGACAAGATAGCCGCAGCAACTAGGATGATAATCATCAAATCCTTAAATTGCTCGATAAACTTGACTAGGAGTGATTTTTTCTCACCCTCTTCCAGTTCATTGCGTCCATATTCAGCTAGGCGTTTCTGCGCTTCGCTTGACGAAAGACCTTGCTCAGTTGCTTCAACTGACTTCAAGACCTCTTCAGGACTTTGAGTATAAAACGCTTGGCGTTTTTGTTCTTTTGACATGTGTCTCCTCCTTGACATTGTGTGCAAAACAAGCTCTCTTTTGGTTTTATGACAAACAAAAAGAGACCTGTTAATCATAACAAGTCTCGCTGTTTAAGATAGCGCCGGAAAGAATACTTTGCAGTATAAAATTCGGAATGACGACACTATCACAGGTTTCTGCCAGCTACTCCCTTGAGTAGTACTATTATATCAAAATTTGAACAATTTTCAAGGGTTTAAATCAGATGAAACAAGACTAAATTTGAATTTTCCTTTGAAAACCAGTATAATGAAAACAGAATCTCAGCACTAGAAAGGAAGTCCGATGAACCAATCCATGTCAAATCTCAAGTTGGCGGAACGTGGTGCCATTATCAGCATTTCGACCTACCTCCTCTTGTCTGCGGCAAAATTAGCGACTGGCCACCTCCTACATTCTTCCAGTTTGGTAGCGGATGGTTTCAACAACGTATCCGATATTATCGGAAATGTTGCTCTTCTGATTGGCATTCGGATGGCGCGCCAGCCTGCAGACCGTGACCATCGTTTCGGTCACTGGAAAATTGAAGATTTGGCTAGTTTGATTACTTCCATCATCATGTTCTACGTTGGCTTTGATGTTCTTCGGGATACCATTCAAAAAATTCTCAGTCGGGAACAGACAGTTATCGACCCACTGGGTGCAACTCTCGGAGTCGTCTCTGCGGCAGTCATGTTTGCCGTTTATCTCTATAATACTCGCCTCAGTAAGAAATCCAAGTCCAAGGCTCTAAAGGCTGCCGCCAAGGACAATCTTTCCGATGCTGTTACCTCACTTGGGACTTCCATTGCCATCCTAGCCAGCAGTTTTAATTATCCAATCGTGGATAAACTGGTCGCTATCATCATCACTTTCTTTATCTTAAAGACAGCCTATGATATCTTTATCGAGTCTTCCTTTAGTCTTTCAGATGGTTTTGACGACCGTCTGCTGGAAGACTACCAGAAGGCCATCATGGAGATTCCAAAGATTAGTAAGGTTAAGTCCCAAAGAGGTCGTACCTACGGTAGCAATATCTACCTTGATATCACGCTAGAGATGAATCCCGACCTATCAGTCTATGAAAGTCACGAAATTGCGGACCAGGTTGAGTCTATGCTAGAAGAACGATTTGGTGTTTTTGATACTGATATTCACATCGAACCTGCTCCTATACCTGAGGACGAAATTTTAGACAATGTCTATAAAAAACTACTCATGCGCGAGCAATTGATCGACCAAGGCAATCAATTAGAAGAACTCCTTGCTGAGGACTTTATCTATATCCGTCAAGATGGGGAGCAGATGGATAAAGAGGCTTATAAGACTGAAAAAGAACTTAGTGCTGCGATTAAGGATATTCAAATCACTTCCATTAGTCAGAAAACCAAGCTCATTTGCTATGAGCTAGATGGTATCGTCCACACTAGTATCTGGCGTCGCCATGAAACTTGGCAAAATATCTTCCACCAGGAAACAAAAAAAGAGGACAAAGAGTAACCCTATCCAGTGGATAGGGCTTTTTGATTGATTGTCTTTACGCTAAACGGGCTTATAGCTATTTGGAAGATTTGCTTTTCGAAGCTTGTTTTACCTTTTTTCTTGCTTGACGATTTTGTTCGATGCGCCATTCTCTTTCATAGTACTTCATGGTCTCGTATACCCTTTCAGGAAGACCTACATCTAGTAGAAAGATAGGGATAATCAAATCTGCTGACTGATGAAAAGGGAAACATCTTCTCTTCAGTAGGGCTAGAGGTGATTGGGATTTCACATTTTCCTTATTTTTAAAATAAACTTCAATCCGATAGGAATCCCTGTACTTCCCTCGAATCCGAGAGAAGTAAAATTCCTCTACATCAGCCCAAGCCCAGAAATGACTGGGTTTCTTTGGATTCGGTTTGTAGTAAAAACCTTGAACAGTACACCTCAAATATTCCTTCTCCGAGCTTAAAAGTCTGTAAGTCTGATAAACTACCACTCCAGCACAAAAGAGGACAAACAGCATTAACAAAAAACTTATCGCATGAAGTTTGCTCCCTTTTTCCGAATACGAATAGAGATAATAGAGAGGTAACAAGAAGAAAAGCACTGAAGCGAGGCCAAACAAGGCATTCCAAATGATTTTCTTGGGACTACGTTTAATGACTTTTTCTTCCATCATGCCAACTCACTTAGATACTCATAGCGTTCGTATTTTTCAAGCAGGGCTTCATTCTTCTCGTCTAGCTCTTTTTGAAGAGTCGCTAATTTGCCAAAGTCAGAGCCATTTGCCTGCATCTCTTCTTCAATAGCAGCGATACGATTTTCCAAGGCTTCAATATCGCCTTCAATGCTTGCCCACTCCTGCTTTTCTTGGTAGGTCATGCGTTTCTTTTCTTCACGGACCTTGACTACTTTTTCTTTTTCGGACTTTTGAACTTGATTGGCCATATCAGTTTCAAAGGCTTTTTCATCAAGATAGTCGGTGTAATGACCAAAGAAAGGACGAATCTTGCCATCCTCAAAGGCGAGAATCTTGGTTGCTACCTTATCAAGGAAATAGCGATCGTGGCTGACTGTTAAAACAGGACCCGCAAAACCTTGCAAGAAATTTTCTAAGACTGTCAAGGTCGCAATATCCAAGTCATTGGTCGGCTCGTCCAAGAGGAGAACATTTGGTTTTTCCAAGAGCAATTTGAGGAGATAAAGACGTTTTTTCTCGCCACCAGACAATTTCTCAATCAAGGTTCCATGCGTCGAACGTGGGAAGAAGAACTGCTCCAGCAACTCAGCGATGGAAGTAGTAGAACCACCACTAGTCTTAACCTCTTCTGCTACTTCCTGCAGGTAATTGATAACGCGCTTGCTTTCATCTAAACCTTCAATTTGTTGAGAAAAATAGGCGATGCGAACCGTCTCACCGATGATAACTTGACCTTTAGTCGGCTCAAGACTTCCTGCGATGAGATTAAGCAGAGTTGACTTCCCTACACCGTTATCCCCAACAATTCCGATACGGTCTTTAGCTTGCACCAAGAGATTAAAATCTTGCAAAATGGGCTTGTTTTCATAGGCAAAGGAAACATCCTGAAACTCGATGACTTTCTTCCCAATCCGACTGGTTTCAAAGTTCATGGTCAAGTCTGTTTCAGCAACGCCACCTGAAACTTCCTTTTTCAAATCGTGGAAACGATTGATACGAGCTTGTTGCTTGGTCGCACGCGCCTGCGGTTGTCTGCGCATCCAGGCCAGTTCTTGTTTGTAGAGTTGTTCTTTCTTGTGGAGAAGGGCAGCGTCACGCTCATCTTGTTCAGCCTTGAGGCGAACATAGTCCTGATAATTTCCCTGATACTCGGTCAAGCCTGCTCGGTCCAACTCGAAAATCCGTGTTGATAGTGCATCTAGGAAATAACGATCATGGGTGATAAAGAGAACGGTCTTCTTAGAATTTTTCAAAAAGAGGGTCAGCCACTCAATGGTCGCAATATCCAAATGGTTAGTCGGCTCGTCCAGAAGCAAGAGGTCGTGGTTTCCGAGGAGAACTTGCGCCAACTGAACCCTTCTTCTTAGACCACCTGACAATTCACCAACTGGAGTCGACAAGTCCTGAATACCCAGCTTGCTGAGGACCGTCTTGACCAGGCTTTCAATTTCCCAGGCTTGGAGAGAATCCATCTCTGCCATGACCCGTTCCAAACGAGCCTGCTTGTCCTCACTGTAGTTGAGCATGATCAACTCATACTCACGAATCAACTGGATTTCCTTGAGGTCGCTGGAGAGAACCGTATCCAAAACTGTCTTGCTATCATCAAAATCAGGATCCTGGGTCAAGTAGCCAATCTTGTAGTCATTCTTAGCTGAAAAAGGACTAACATCCCCATCAAAGCCAGAAACGCCAGAAAGGACATCTAAAAGGGTGGTCTTACCCGTTCCATTGACACCGATCAGACCGATTCTATCCAAGTCATGGATGATAAAAGAAATATCTTTAAAAACGGTCTTGTCACCAACGGATTTGCTTAGTTTTTCAACGATAAAATCACTCATTTTTTCTCCCTCAGATAAGCATGGATAGCTTGACGATCATTTTTCAACTCTCCATCGACAATGGCAAACTCAATCTCTGTTAAAATCTCTCCCAAGTCTGGTCCTGGCTGGTAACCATATTCCTTAATCAAAATTCCACCGTTAATCTGAATTTCTTTCTTGTCATGAATGGTCAAACTATGGTAAGTTTCTGTAATAGCTTTTGGGTTGACTTCTTTTCCTTGGGCCTGACGAAGATTTTCTGCCTGTAAAAGTAAATCCAAGTCAAAGCGGTAACAATCGCGCTTGCTCAGCTCTCCTTCTTCTCGCAAAGTCAAAATAGTCAGCAAATCCTGTACTTGCTTGGCAAACTGGCGTGAGGTTTTCCAAGCTTTCAAAAAGGGCTGTGCATCTTTAATCTCCAAAGACCACAATAGAGCCGCCCAGGCTTGTTCGGAAGACTCAAAAGTGAAATCAGTCTCCAAATCAAACAGTTTGTTGAGCTTGTCCCGACTCCCTACCATGTCTGGAAGATAGTCGTAAGCTCGACTCTCAATCATGGAAGACAGACCAATTCGCCAAAAAGGTGCCAGCAAGAGTTTATCAAACTCAACGAAGGTGCGCTCCACAGAAATTTTCTCCAAGAGCGGAGTCAAGGATTTCATGGCTTCAAATGTTTCTGACTCAAGTTCAAAACCGAGACTGGCCTGAAAACGAAAACCACGCATAATGCGCAAAGCATCTTCATTGAAACGCTCACTAGCTATACCGACAGCTCGCAAGACTTGATTTTCCAGATCTTTGAGACCATGGAACAAGTCAATGATTTCACCTGTCTCATCCAAGGCAAAGGCGTTGACTGTGAAATCACGGCGCTTGAGGTCCTCTTTTAGCGAACGCACAAAGGAAACCGCACTGGGTCTGCGATAGTCTACATAGACATCCTCTGTCCGAAAGGTGGTTACCTCATACTCCTCGTCCCCATCTAAAACCAAGACAGTTCCGTGCTCGATTCCGATATCAGCTGTGCGGGAAAATATCTGCTTGGTTTCCTCTGGATAAGAAGAAGTCGCAATATCCACATCATGGATGGGACGATTGAGGAGGGCATCTCTGACGGAACCCCCAACAAAATAGGCTTCAAAACCTGCTTCTTTAATTTTTTCTAATACTGGTAAAGCCTTCTGAAATTCAGAAGGCATTTGTGTTAATCTCATAATAAGTGTTCTAATCCATAAACAAGCTCATGACGCTTGACAACTTCTTTGATTCCCAAATTCACCCCTGTCATGAAGGAGCTACGATCATAGGAGTCATGACGGAGTGTCAATCCCTCTCCCTGATTGCCGAAGATAACTTCCTGATGGGCTACCAAGCCTGGTAGACGGACTGAATGGATTCGCATACCATCAAAATTAGCACCACGGGCACCTGCAATCAATTCTTCCTCATCAGGCGCACCTTGCTGGATAGACTCCCGAACTTCAGCCACCAACTCAGCTGTTTTAATGGCTGTTCCACTCGGGGCATCTTTTTTCTTGTCATGATGAAGCTCGATGATCTCCACATTTGGGAAATATTTGGCAGCCTGGGCCGCAAATTGCATCAGCAAGACAGCACCCAAGGCAAAGTTAGGGGCAATCAAACCACCCAAATTTTGTTCACGGGAAAATTCTTTTAGTTCTGTAATTTCTTCACTAGTGAAACCGGTTGTTCCTACGACAGGAGCAAAGCCATTTTCAAGAGCAAAGCGTGTATTTTCGTAGGCAACAGCTGGTGTAGTAAAGTCTACCCAGACATCAGCCTCAAATCCAACCAAGGCAGCCTTATCATTGAAGACAGGAATGCCTTGCCACTCTGACTCAGACTCAAACGGATCCAAAACTGCGACCAAGTCCAAGTCTGGATCAGCCAAAACCATCTGACAAGCGGCCTGGCCCATCTTTCCCTTAAACCCAGCAATAATCACTCGAATACTCATCTCTACTCCTGACTAAGATACAAAGGACGTTAGCTGCCCATGAAAAATAGGGAATGGCGCTGACTTTCCATGAAAGGCAAGACAGACATCTTTTTTCAAGAGGCAGGTAGTCCATGTTCAATTTCTAAGATACAAAGCCTGCCCAGAACAATCTAGACAACTGGCGTATAGCTCAAGGCGATACTGCCTTCTCCAAGGTGGGTCCCAATGACACTACCAAAGCTGACAATTGGAATCTCAGAATTCACACCACTCTCCATCAAAAGCTGACGTAAATCCGCTGCCTTTTGAGGAGCGTTTCCATGAATGACTGTAATACGATAGTCCCCATCTTTTGTCAACTCCTTGATGATTTCCACCAAACGTTTGATTGCTTTCTTTTCTGTACGAACTTTTTCGTAAACTTCAATCACTCCTTGGTCATTAAAGTAAAGAATGGGCTTGATACTGAGAAGATTTCCTAGGATGGCAGCCCCATTTGATAGACGTCCTCCCTTAACCAAGTGATCAAGGTCATCTACTATGATAAAGGCTGAATTATCAGAAATTTGGATAGCCAATTTCTCCTGAATCTGAGCAAAATCATCGCCCTGTTCTGCCCATTCAAAAGCACTCTCTACCATAAATCCTAGAGGGGAGCTTGTGATATGAGTATCTGGAAAGGCAATGGTCAAGCCATCATACTCATCCAACATGTATTGGATGTTCTGATAAAAGCCTGAAATTCCTGACGAAAGAAAGAGTCCCAAGACATGGGTATAACCCTCGTTTTTCAAAGAACTAAGAATCTCATCCAATTTGGCAATACTTGGTTGACTGGTCTTAGGCAATTCTGAAGACTGAGCCATTTTTTGATAAAATTCCTCAGCAGTCAGATTGACACCTTCGACATACTCTTCCCCATCAATATTGACAGGAATATCCAAGATAAATAGATTCTCTCTTTGCAGCGTCTTCTCCTCTAAATAGGCTGAAGAATCTGTAATGACAGCTAATTTCATGACTAAAACTCCAAATTGATCCCTGGAAGATCCAAGGCGATTTCTGTTACTTCATACGTCAAACGGTTGAGCATGTTCAAGCATGGACGTGCCAAGGTTTCGACTTCTTCTTGGTTAAATTCGCTTGGTTCGTTGACAATACGACCTTCCACATGGTTCACTTGAGAAATTGTTCCGCTGATGACAAATTTGTCAAAGACAATCATGAAACTCAAGATAACAACAAGCGAAGTCACTTGGTTTTCTTGGTCGTGTTGGAGTAACTGAAAGTTCACGTCTACCTTGGTTTCAGGAGCGCCATTTTCATTTTCCCATTCAAAGTTACGAGCATCAAAGTGATACTGACTAACAAATTCTTGTTCTCGTTTAAGATTCATTTTTCTCTCCCTTTGCTACAATTTACTATGCAATTGTACCACATTTTTATCATTTCATCTAGTTTTCTAGGCCTTAGTCAATTCCGATTTCATCTTTAACCACAGCAGCAATCGTATCTACATAGTAGTTGACTTCTTCTGTTGTTGGTGCTTCTGCCATGACACGCAAGAGGGGTTCTGTTCCACTTGGTCGGACAAGGATACGACCGTTCCCTGCCATCTCTTCTTCCATCTTTTCGATGATGGCTTTGATAGCTGGTACTTCCATGGCTTTTTCTTTCATGGCATTTTCCACTCGGATATTAACCAGTTTTTGTGGGTAAATCGTCACCTCTGATGCCAGTTGAGACAAACTCTTGCCTGTTTCTTTCATGATTTTAGTCAATTGGACAGCTGATAATTGACCATCACCAGTTGTATTATAATCCATCAAGATAACATGGCCTGATTGTTCACCACCAAGGTTGTAGCCTGATTTTCTCATTTCTTCAACGACATAGCGGTCACCAACAGCAGTCACTGCTTTGTTAATGCCAGCACTATCCAAAGCCTTATGGAAGCCAAGGTTAGACATAACCGTTGTCACGATGGTGTTTTGAGCCAACTGGCCTTTTTCAGAAAGGTATTTCCCGATGATGTACATGATCTTATCACCATCGACGATATCGCCATTTTCATCAACAGCAATCAAACGGTCACTGTCTCCGTCAAAGGCCAAACCGATAGCTGACTGACTTTCTTTGACTAGTTCTTGGAGAGCTTCTGGGTGAGTTGAACCAACATTTAGGTTGATGTTAAGACCATCTGGTGTTTCCCCGATAACAGTCAATTGAGCACCCAGATCAGCGAAAATCTGACGAGCACTTGTAGACGCTGCACCATTAGCTGTATCCAAGGCCACTTTCATGCCTTCAAGAGGAGTTCCAGTTGAAACAAGGTAGCCTTCATACTTACGTAAGCCTTCTGGATAGTCCACTAAGGTTCCCAATCCTTCGGCACTTGGACGAGGAAGAGTGTCTTCTGTAGCATCAAGCAAGGCTTCGATTTCTGCTTCTTTTTCGTCATCAAGTTTGAAGCCATCCCCTCCAAAGAACTTAATTCCATTATCAAGGGCTGGGTTGTGACTAGCGGAAATCATGACACCTGCACTGGCTCCCTCAGTTTTAACCAAATAAGCTACTGCTGGTGTTGCAAGGACACCGAGTTTGTAGACGTGAATCCCTACAGAGAGGAGACCTGCCACTAAGGCAGATTCTAGCATTTCTCCTGAAATACGTGTATCACGTCCTACAAAGACTTTAGGGGCTTCCGTTTCATGTTGGCTAAGAACATAACCACCAAAACGTCCCAATTTAAAGGCCAATTCTGGCGTCAGTTCTACGTTTGCTTCTCCACGGACTCCATCGGTCCCAAAATATTTACCCATGTTGTTAATCATCCTTTTCTAAAATTTAGTTTATTCTTGTTTAGACGAGTCTGGTTTCGTTTCTGAACTCGTAGAAGACGAGCTGCTGGTTGAAGAGCCCGTTGATGAGGTCGTTGACGAAGAACTAGAGCTAGACGATACTGTCTTGGTTGTAATTTTCATTGTAGTGTCAAATGGCATAATGACGCTTGGCAAGACATTTCCATTTTTATCGACTGCTTGTAGTGGAACAGAGGCCGAGTAGTTACCTGTTATCCGTTCACTCGTTGGCAAGATGGCAATGACACGATCTACTCTAGAGAGAGTTTCCTCGTCACTAATAACCGTTACTTTTTCATCTGACACAGTGACTGTATCAATTTTCACACGAGAATCAATCTGGCTAGGATCAATCTCTGGCACAACGATTACATTATCTCGTTTTGCTTTTTTACCAACCTTCACTGTTATCTTTTGCGGTGTCGCAACAGCCGTCAAACCACTCGGTAAATTTTCAATAGTCAGGGGAACTTCGATGGTTCCTACACTGGCATTGGTTAAGTCAGCTTTGACCTTGAATTTCCGAGTGCTTTCCTGCATTTCACTCGCCAAAGCAACTCTGTTTGAACCTGTCAGAAAGACGGTCACTTCAGAGGTAAAGCCACTAATAAAGTACTGATCGCTGTCGTACTGAATATCGATTGGGACATTAAGAACCGTATTAGTATAGGTTTCTGTCCTCACCTGTCTGGCGCTATTGCTATTCTGATAGTTTGTAGAAGTCGCATAGATAAAGAGGATGCAGGCGAAAAAGAAGGAAGAAATAATATAAAGACTATTTTTTCTCATGTTTCAATCCTCCTAGCAAACGCTCTTTCAGACCTTGTTTTTCCTCTGATGTTGGAAGCAGGATTCTTCTCAATTCAGCTTCAAACTCTTCCAAGGTCAAATCATGCTTAAAGACTCCATTATAGGTGATTGAGATTCCACCGGTTTCCTCTGAAACCACAAAGGTAAGAGCATCCGATACTTCTGACAAACCAATCGCTGCCCTGTGACGTGTCCCAAACTCCTTGGAAATTCCAGTATTTTCAGTCAGGGGTAGGTAGGCTGAAGTTACGGCAATCCGATCTTCTCTGACAATGACCGCTCCATCGTGCAAGGGAGTATTGGGGATAAAGATATTAATCAATAACTCAGAAGAAATCTTAGCATCTAGAGGAATCCCAGTTGAGATGTATTCCTGCAGGGTTCTCACACGCTGCACTGCTACCAGAGCACCAATTTTACGGGGGCTCATGTACTCGACTGATTTGACAAAGGCACGAACCATTTGCTCTTCCGCACTAATAGGGGCATTGTAGAAGAAATCCGTAGCCCGGCCCAATCGTTCCAAACCAGTCCGAATCTCTGGTGAAAAAATAACCACCGCTGCGATAACCCCATAAGTGATGATCTGATTGATCAACCAGGAAATGGTCGTCAAACCAATCATATTGGACAGAATCTGACCTAAAATAAAGACCAAGACTCCCCGCACCAATATCATAATTTTAGTCCCAGCAATCGCTTTGGTAAAATGATATAAAATATAAGTCACAATGAGAATATCAATCAGATTGGTGACTATTGTCCAAGGACTTGAAAACAAACTCGTCCAGTATTGCAAATTGGATAATTGTTGAAAATTCATCCCTGGCCTCCTCCCCGTCAAAACACTTTCTGTACCATTATACCATTTTTTGCCCATTTTTTCCCTATCCTACCTCATTTTAAATTAAGCAAAAATATGATAAAATAAACTGATTAGAAAAAACGAAGGAGAAATCATGTCTCAACTCTATGATATTACTATTGTAGGTGGCGGTCCTGTTGGGCTCTTTGCTGCCTTTTACGCACACCTACGCCAAGCCAAAGTCCAAATCATCGACTCCCTTCCCCAGCTCGGTGGCCAGCCTGCCATCCTTTATCCTGAAAAGCAAATCCTTGATGTGCCAGGTTTTCCAAATTTAACTGGGGAAGAGCTTACCAATCGCTTGCTTGAACAGCTAAACGGCTTTGAAACACCTGTTCACCTCAACGAAACCGTTCTTGAAATCGAGAAACAAGATCAAGGATTTACCATCACTACTAATAAGGGAAGCCACCTGACTAAAACAGTCATCATTGCCATGGGGGGCGGTGCCTTTAAACCACGACCACTCGAACTAGATGGCGTCGAAAATTATGAAAATATCCACTACCACGTTTCCAACATTCAACAATACGCTAACAAGAAAGTGACCATCCTTGGTGGTGGGGACTCAGCAGTCGACTGGGCTCTGGCGTTTGAAAAGATTTCCCCAACTACTCTCGTTCACCGCAGAGATAACTTCCGCGCCTTGGAACATAGTGTGCAAGCTCTACAAGAATCATCTGTGACCATCAAGACACCGTTCGTCCCTAGCCAACTCCTTGGAGATGGTAAAACACTCGACAAACTAGAAATCACCAAAGTCAAATCAGATGAAACCGAAACGATCGAAGCAGACCATCTCTTTGTCAACTATGGTTTCAAATCATCTGTTGGCAATCTTAAAAATTGGGGTCTGGATCTCAACCGCCACAAGATTATCGTCAATAGCAAACAAGAATCCAGCCAAGCAGGTATCTATGCTATCGGCGACTGCTGCTACTATGAAGGTAAGATTGATTTGATTGCGACAGGACTGGGTGAAGCTCCAACAGCTGTTAACAATGCCATCAACTACATTGACCCAGAACAAAAAGTGCAACCCAAACACTCGACCAGTTTATAATAAAAGAACCACGAATCAACGATTCGTGGTTTTATAGTTCATCTGCTATCTTGTTTATTTTTCTGAGTCTGTGGTTGACACCACTTTTGGTCAGGGGATTGCTCAGGCTATCTGCCAACTGCTGGATAGAGTAGTCTGGATGCTGAATCCTCAAACGAGCCACCTCCTGCAAATCTACGGGTAAATTTTCCAAACCCATTCTATCTTTGATTTTACTGATATTGTTGATAGTCTTCATACTAGCAGAAACCGTTCGAGCGATATTGGCTGTTTCAGCGTTATTGGCGCGATTGAGATCATTACGGGTTTCACGCAAAATCTTGACGCGCTCAAAATTATCACGCGCCTCCATAGCCCCAATTACGATCAAGAAATCCATGATGTCCTCTGCACGCTGGAGATAGGTAACTGCACCTTTCTTTCGCTCAATAACCTTGGCATCCAGTAAAAATTGCTGGAGGAGAGAGGCTAGTCCTTGGGCGTGGTCTAGATAAACGGAACTGATCTCCAACTGGTACTTGCCAGACTCCGGATCTCGGATGCTACCATTTGCCAGAAAGGCCCCACATAAGTAAGCACGACCAGCCTCCTCATCTGCTAAGATATCGGGATCAATGCCCGTCTCCAAACCAAAGAAGGAATCCGCAAGCCGCAAATCAGCTAAAAGCTCCTGCACCCTCTCATCTGTATAGACCGTATAGACACGATTCTTGCGAAGATTGCTTCTCTGATGGTGACGAATCTCTGACTTGATATCATAAAAATGGAGAAAGGACTCATAAAGGTGCCGAGCCAACTTGGCATTTTCGGTCACGACGGACAAGGTCAATCCTGAAGTCGAGAGACCGATACTGCCAGACATCTTGATGATGGCAGACAATTCATGACGACTGAGATGGTGTTGACCAAGAATTTCCTCTTTTACTGCAACTGTAAAACTCATTTTCTCACCTGTATAATCCGCATCAATTCGTCTACAATCAAATCGCCATCATGGAAGGCTCCTCCATTTTCCAAACGAAGGAAGTTGGATGAAATCACACGAGGAACCTGCTTGCAAAGACCAGCAAAGTCATGCTCTACCTGAACCAAATATTCATCAAAACGGTTGGTATCCATGTATTCTCTAGGAACCTTCTCGATATTAACCAAGACCGTATCAATAAAAGGCCGACCTAAGTGTCGATGGAGGACTTCCACGTGGTCACTGTCTGAAAAGTGCTCTGTTTCCCCACGCTGGGTCATGATATTGCAGACATAGGCGATCTCAGCCTTAGTCTCCAAGAGAGCCTGCCCAATCTCCTCAATGACAATATTGGGCAAAATCGATGTAAAGAGAGAACCAGGCCCCAAGACAATCATATCACTCTCGAGAATGGTATTGACTACTCGACGGCTAGCTTGCGGTGTTTCATCATCCAAGGTATTGGTCACATAGACATGATCGATCATGCCTGGATGATCTGCAATGTGGCTCTCACCTGCCACCTCAGAACCGTCTTTAAAGACTGCATGCAGTGTCAAAGGCTGATCGCTTGAGGGGTAGATTTTTCCTGTTGTGTGGAAAAAGAGACTTAGCAGCTGCATGGCATTGTAAGTGGACCCTTGCATTTCAGAAAGTCCTGCTATAATGATATTTCCTAGAGGATGACCCGCAAAAGCACCAGCGTCTTCTGAAAAGCGGTACTGAAAAACCTTCTCATAAAACTTAGGCATATCCGACATGGCTACCAGAACATTGCGAAGATCTCCTGGTGGTGTCAGCTGTTGGATATTCTTTCTTAGTTCACCAGAAGATCCACCATCATCAGCTACCGTTACGATGGCTGCAATATCAACATCTTTTTCTCGCAAGCTTTTCAAAATGACGGGGATACCAGTTCCTCCACCAATTACCGTTATCTTTGGTTTTCTCATGAACGGTTTACCGTTTCCTTTCTTCTGTCTTTGTCACGATGACTTTCATTGACAGGCCAGTTTTTAGCAAGGTCCTCAGCGATTCGTTTTGCAAAGGCCACACTACGGTGTTGTCCACCTGTACATCCTACTGCAATGGTTAAAACAGACTTGCCTTCTTTTTTGTAACTTGGCAAAATGGGTTCAATCAAGGCGAGTAAGTGCTGATAGAAACTTTCAGACTCTTCATGATTCATCACATAGTCATAAACTGCTCGATCCTCACCTGTCTGATTACGGAGTTCAGGGAGGTAGTATGGATTTGGCAAGAAACGGACATCAAAGACCAAGTCTGCATCGATCGGGATACCATACTTGAATCCAAAAGACATGACTTCAATACGGAAAGACTGGGCCTGTTCTTGGTCTGAAAATTGCTCTGCAATGGTTTTACGAAGTTCACGCGGAGTGAGTTCTGTCGTATCCACCACATTTTGACTCATGTTTTTCAAAGGTGCCAAGAGTTCACGTTCCAGCTTGATGCCATCTAAAATTCGACCATCTGCTGCTAGAGGGTGACTTCGTCTAGTTTCCTTATAGCGTGCCACCAATTCCTTATCTGCTGCGTCTAAAAAGAGAATTTTGAAGTCCAAATCGTCTTGGTTTTCCAATTCATCCAAAACGGCCTGAATCTCTGAAAAGAAGGAACGGCTCCGCATATCCACCACCAGAGCTAACTTATGGTCATCATCCTTGGTCTCTACCAACTGCAAGAACTTTGGCAAGAGGGCTGGCGGCATATTGTCAATAGTGAAATACCCCAAATCCTCGAAGGACTGAATGGCTACTGTTTTCCCTGCACCACTCATCCCTGTCACAATTACCAGGTGAAGTTGTTTCTTTGTCATCTATCTCTCCTTATATCAAAAAAAGTTTGGCAGAGCCAAACTTCAACTAGCTTATCCAATCTCTGCGATCACTTCAATTTCGACTTTTACATCACGAGGAAGACGTGCAACTTCCACAGCTGAACGAGCTGGAAATTCCTCTTTAAAGGCAGTCTGGTAAACCTCGTTAAAAGGAACAAAGTCATTCATATCGCTCAAGAAGCAAGTTGTTTTGACAACATGGTCAAAGTCTGTTCCCGCTTCAGCCAAAATAGCACCGATATTTTTCAAGACTTGTTCTGTCTGTTCTTGGATCGTTTCTCCTACAATTTCTCCAGTTTCAGGAGATAGAGGAACTTGACCGCTAGCAAACAAAAGATTACCAACGATTTTTCCTTGAACATATGGTCCGATAGCTTTTGGAGCTTTGTCTGTATGAATTGTTTTTGCCATTTCTTTCCCTCACAATTTTTCTAATATTGCATCCCAAGCCTGATCCATCCCTGCCTTGCTGACCGATGAAAAGAGGATGAAGTTGTCACTTGGGTCAAAGTTTAATTTCTTTTTGATTGCTGATTCGTGCTTGTTCCATTTACCACGAGGAATCTTGTCCGCCTTGGTCGCAACGATGATAACCGGAATCTCATAATACTTGAGAAATTCATACATCTGTACATCATCTGCTGACGGGTCGTGGCGGAGATCCACCAAACTGACAACCGCACGGAGATTTTCCCTAGTCGTCAGGTACTCCTCAATCATGCGCCCCCACTTTTCACGCTCCTTTTTGGAAACGCGGGCATAGCCGTAACCTGGTACATCTACAAAACGCATCTTGTCATCAATGTTGAAGAAGTTGAGTAACTGGGTCTTCCCAGGTTTTCCTGATGTACGGGCCAGATTCTTGCGGTTCAGCATAGTGTTGATAAAGCTAGACTTGCCGACATTTGAACGCCCTGCAAGGGCAATCTCTGGCAGGTCATCCTGCGGATAGTGGGACTTGTTTGCCGCACTGAGCAGGATTTCAGCATTGTGTGTATTAAGTTCCATAGTCACCTCTAGGCTGTTTCTAGGATGGGTTTTTCCGTTCCATCGACAGCTTCTTTTGTGATGCGGACCAATTTCACATTTTCCTGACTCGGTACTTCAAACATAACATCTAGCATGGTTTCTTCGATGATGGAGCGAAGACCACGCGCACCAGTTTTGCGTTCGATGGCCTTATTGGCGATTTCCTGAAGGGCTTCATCGTCAAATTCCAACTCGACATCATCATAAGAAAGCAAGGTCTGGTATTGTTTGACCAAGGCATTTCTTGGTTCCTTCAAGATGCGAACCAAATCATCAACAGTTAACTGTTCTAAAGCTGCAAAGACAGGCAAGCGTCCAATCAATTCAGGAATAATACCGAATTTCTGAATATCTTCTGCAATGATTTCTTGCATGTAAGAGCTGTTTTCGTCAATAGCCTTGTTATTTTGTCCGAAACCAATGACTTTTTCACCAATACGCTGTTTGACAATTTCTTCGATGCCATCAAAGGCACCACCCACGATGAAGAGGATATTCTTGGTATCTACTTGAATCATTTCTTGTTGTGGATGTTTGCGTCCGCCTTGAGGTGGCACGCTAGCTACAGTTCCCTCGATAATCTTGAGGAGTGCTTGTTGCACACCTTCACCAGAAACATCACGTGTAATAGAAACATTCTCGCTCTTCTTAGCAATCTTGTCGATTTCGTCTACGTAGATAATTCCACGCTCTGCTCGTTCAATGTTAAAGTCAGCTGCCTGCAAGAGTTTGAGAAGAATGTTTTCCACGTCCTCACCTACATAACCAGCTTCAGTAAGAGCTGTTGCATCAGCAATAGCAAAAGGTACATTCAAACTTCTAGCAAGAGTCTGAGCAAGGAAAGTCTTCCCTGATCCAGTTGGGCCAATCATTAGAATGTTTGACTTTTGCAAATCAACATCTTCAGTCTCTTCACGAGTGTCATGGAAATTGATGCGTTTGTAGTGGTTATATACAGCCACTGCCAAAGCACGTTTAGCACGATCTTGACCGATCACATAGTGGTTCAAAATGTTTAGGAGTTCGATTGGTTTTGGTACCTCAGACAAGTCTGCCAATACTTCTTCAGCCAACTCCTCACGAATAATTTCCTGAGCCAACTCTACACATTCATTACAGATAAAGGCATTGTTCCCAGCAATTATTTTTTTAACTTCTTCTTGGCTTTTGCCACAAAATGAGCAATAAACCATCATATCATTTTTCCTATTTGTAGACATGATTCCCTTCCGTTCTAACTATTCATTCTATCTAAAATAAGGTCATATAAAAAGCATGAATGCTATTCACCAAGTTTGTGAAAGCATTTAGCCAAAGCAGAGTAGCAAG
This sequence comes from bacterium, assembly GCA_905221255.1. GTDB lineage: Bacteria > Bacillota > Bacilli > Lactobacillales > Streptococcaceae > Streptococcus. Next base: position 147,768 of record CAJNCL010000003.1, on the reverse strand, counting down.
TCCAAAGCGCTTTTTACGAAAAGCGTGTGTTCCAGCTACAAGACAGACAGCACACAAAAGAGCTGTAAAAAATCCAAAAATACTACGCTCCATTAGACTTCCTTTCTCTTTCTATATTCGATGGTAAAATCATAGACATTTTTCTCATCTTTGGAATAAGATTTGCTTGCAACAGTCTCAAAAACAGTCGAGTCAAAATCTTCTGGGAAATAGGTATCCCCTTCAACTTGAGCATGAATTTGTGTCACAATAATCTCATCGAGATAAGGTTCAAAAAGCTGAAAAATCTGCTTGCCACCAAGGATATAGAGATTCTTAGCCTGATGATGATACCAGTCTAAAACATCCTCGACATTTTGGAAAACCAGTGCTCCTTCAATTGACTCTTCGGGATTGCGCGTCAAAATCAAGGTTTCACGTCCTGGAAGCAATCGTCGCCCAATCCCATCAAAGGTTACACGACCCATTAAAATGGCATGATTCAAGGTTGTTTCTTTAAAATGTTTTAACTCTGCTGGCAAATGCCAAGGTAAACGATCCTCTTTCCCGATTACACCCTTTTCATCTTGAGCCCAAATGGCTACGATTTTCTTTGTCATGCTTCCGTCCTTTTTATTGATACTACTATTTTATCAAAATTCTCCCAAAAAGGCTGTTTTGAAACGCGCGCAAAAGAGAGAAAAGGAGCAGGCTTCATTTAGCTTGCTCCTCTCGTCCCTAGGACATATATTTTTTTGCTTCTGATTCGATTTTTTCGACCACTTCTTGGATACTTAGTCCAGTTGTGTCAAGATAAACTGCATCCTCAGCCTGTCTGAGAGGAGAGGTTTCACGATGACTATCCTTGTAGTCACGCGCAGCAATCTCTTCTTTCAACGTTTCCAAGTCAGTCTCAATCCCTTTAGCAATATTTTCCTTGTATCGACGCTCTGCTCTTTCTTCAACAGAAGCCACTAGGAAAATCTTGAGTTCAGCTTGTGGTAAAACAACTGTCCCGATATCACGCCCATCCATGACGATACCACCTTGCTGAGCAATCTCTTGCTGGAGCGAAACCAGTTTCTCACGCACTTCAGGAATGGCAGCAATGCTTGAAACCTTGTTGGTCACTTCATTTTCACGAATCGGATGCGTAATATCAACATCCCCTACAAAAACAAGCTGTTCTCCAGTTTCTGAACGTCCAAAACTAATGGGGTGTTGGTTAAGAAGCTCAAGAAGTTGGTCTACATTTCCTGCATTCAACTGGTGTTTGAGCGCTATATAAGTCGCAGCACGGTACATAGCACCCGTATCGAGATAAGTATATCCAAAATCCTTAGCGACAATCTTTGCGACCGTACTCTTGCCACTCGAAGCTGGACCATCGATAGCAATTTGAATTGTCTTCATGACCGACTCCTATCTTGTCTTAATCACATCACCTGGGTTGGCAAACCAAGATCCAGATGACATGTGAGAAGGATTTAGGGCTTCTAGCTGGGCAATGGAAATCCCTGCACGCTGAGCAAGAGCTGCCTCTCCCTCTCCAGGCTGTACTGTAAGTGTTCCTTCACCTTCTGTATGCTCTTCCGAACTGCTCTCTGAAGGTGTTGATTCAGAAGAGGATGTTTCCTCTACCTTGCTACTTGAAGATGATGATGCTTCCACTTTTGAAGTGGAACTGCTAGCAGGTGCTGAAGGATCATAAAAATCCTTCAAGGCAGCCGTGCGATTGCTTCCTCCAGAGGAAAGGTAAATCAATACAACAATCATTGCTACAACGATTACAAAGAAGAGGCTAGCTAGAACCGTCAAGACACGATTCGCAACAACGCCTTTCCCTTTTTGTTTACGGTGACGACGCTCTGATCTTGTTTCTTCCTCATTGTTTTCGTAAATATCTTCTTGCCACGGTTCTTTTTCCATACCTTACTCCTTGTTTTTTTTACATTTTCTTATTACAATATAAATATGAAAGTCACACTTATACCCGAACGGTGCATTGCCTGCGGGCTTTGCCAAACCTATTCTGAACTCTTTGATTACCATGATAATGGAATCGTTCGATTTTACGATGATCCAGTTGAATTGCAAAGAGAAATCGCTGAGACCAGCGATGTTCTGGAGGCCATCAAAAATTGTCCTACAAGAGCACTTCTAAAAGATCCATCGTAGGAAGCAGGGAATAAATATAATTGATTTTTTCTCATTTTTCCCACACCTACTAGTTTAGCATATTTCTAGGTAAAATTATAGTCTTTTTTGGTTATTTTTTCCTTCAATAATAGAAAGGTCACTTTTTTCTTTGACGAGATAGAGTGGTCTTTTTTTGGTCTCTAGATAAATCTTACTGATATACTTACCGAGAATCCCAATGGTCAGAAGTTGAATCCCTCCAAGAAAAAGAATGACAGCCATCAAAGAGGTCCAACCAGATGTCGGATTTCCCAAGATAAGGGTCCGAAACACCACAAAAACAGTCATCATAAAAGAAATAAAACAAGATAGGAGTCCCGCTACAAAGGCTATACTCAAGGGAAAATCTGAAAAGTTAAGAATTCCTTCAATCGAGTAGAAAAAGAGTTGTCTAAAACTCCAACTGGTCTTGCCAGCCTGTCGTTCAACGTTTGGATAATCAAGATAGTGCGTTTTAAAACCCACCCAGGCAAAGAGTCCTTTAGAAAAACGATTGGACTCGGTCAGGGTCAAAATAGCATCTACCACAGACCGTCTCATCATGCGAAAATCACGGACACCTGAGGGCAGAGCTACTGGGCTAATTTTTTGCATGAGGCGGTAAAAGAGGTCAGCACAGAGACTCCGAAAGAAGGGTTCTCCCTCCCGACTAGTTCTCCGTGTCCCAACACAGTCCAAGTCTGCATTTTGGTCTAGTAAGGCTTTCATCTCAAGTAGCATACTAGGAGGATCCTGAAGGTCTGCATCCATCACGACCACCAAGTCTCCAGTTGCATGTTGCAAGCCTGCGTATAAGGCTGCCTCTTTCCCAAAATTTCGTGAGAATGAGACATAACGGACCGCAGGATTTTGCTCCCGATAGGTCTTCAAAAGCTCTAAGGTCCCATCGTTTGAGCCATCGTCCACAAAGACATACTCGACTTCTGCTCCCAATTCTGGAAGCAGTACTTCAACAGACTGATAAAAAAGAGGAAGTACTTCCTCTTCGTTTAGACAAGGGACAATGATTGAAATCATCATCTTAGTCTTCAAATCCATTTGGATGCTTGCTTTGCCAACGCCATGCGTCTTCACACATTTGGGTGATGCTAAGTTCTGCTTCCCAACCCAGTTCAGCTTTGGCTTTTGCAGGGTCTGAGTAGCAAGCAGCGATATCACCTGGACGGCGTTCTACGATGCGGTAAGGAATAGGACGTCCCACTGCTTTTTCCATATTTTGGATAATTTCAAGAACGGAGTAACCTTTACCAGTTCCAAGGTTATAAATGTTTAGACCTGAACCTTTTTGGAGTTTTTTCAGAGCTGCAACGTGACCTTTAGCCAAATCGACAACGTGGATATAGTCACGAACCCCAGTTCCATCTTCTGTATCGTAATCATCTCCAAATACTTGCACTTGCTCTAGTTTACCAACTGCTACTTGTGAAACATAAGGCAAGAGATTGTTTGGAATTCCGTTAGGATTTTCTCCCAAGTCACCGCTCTCATGTGCTCCGATTGGGTTAAAGTAACGAAGTAATACCACGTTCCATTCTGAGTCTGCCTTGTAGATATCGGTCAAAATTTCCTCTAGCATGAGCTTGGTACGACCGTATGGATTGGTCACTGAAAGCGGAAAATCTTCTAAGATTGGAACTGTATGAGGGTCTCCGTAAACTGTCGCAGAAGAACTGAAGATGATGTTCTTACAGTTATTTTCTTCCATAGCTTTCAAAAGGCTAACAGTTCCTGCGATATTGTTGTCATAGTAGGCAAGAGGAATACGGGTTGATTCGCCAACAGCCTTCAAACCAGCAAAGTGAATCACACCAGTCGGTTCTTCCTGCTTGAAAATATCTCTGAGGGTATCTGTGTCACGGATATCTGACTCATAGAAAGGGATCTCAACTCCTGTGATTCTTTCAACAACTTCTAAACTTTTACGATTGCTATTGACAAGATTATCCACCACAACCACTTGATGACCTGCTTGGATCAACTCAATAACAGTGTGGGTTCCGATAAATCCAGCACCACCAGTTACCAAAATCTTTTCTTGCATCTTTTTTCCTCGATTCTCGGATTATTTTTTCTTATTTTATCATTTTTGATAGGGAATGTCATTTGACATCCTAAACTACCTGCTAAAATTTCAGTAAAATTTTATTCGCTTTTTACTCGCTTGACATAGTTTGCAATGGGATAATTTTCAGGGTCCAAGGTCAACTCCTTGTCTTGGATCAGTTGAGCTAAATGGTAACCGATGATAGGACCCGTTGTGAGACCTGATGAACCTAGACCACTAGCCGCATAGGCACCTGCTAAGCCAGGTACTTCCCCAAAGAAAGGGGAGAAATCACTGGTATAGGCGCGAATTCCCACACGCTCACCTGATGATTTCGCTTCTGCCAAGACTGGATAGTGAGGTAAGGCCACATCCTCCATTTGTTGGAGCAAGGTTTCATCCACTGTCAAGTCAAATCCCATATCATTTTCATGGGTAGCGCCCAAGGACAATTTCCCACCTGTAAAAGGGATCAAATCCCACTCCCCTTCTGGCATGACAACAGGGTATGATTCCATGTCTTGGGCAAGCTGATAATCTCGGAGTTGCCCCTTTTGGGGACGAACATCTACCTCATATCCTAAAGGTTCCAAAATGTCCCCCAACCAAGCTCCTGTCGCCAAAATAACCTGATCAAACACCTCTTCGCCAATCTGATAGCCGAATTCTAAAGGTGTCAGACTCACTTTTTCTTTGACCAGCTTGACTTGACTGGCTTCTAGCAAACGAGTCACTAATAGGTGGCCATCCACCCGTGCCCCACCAGAAGCATAGAGCAGGCGGTCAAATCCCTGCAAACCAGGGAATAATTCATTTGCAGATGCTTGGTCCAGAATAGCTAACTGGCCTATCAAGGGAGACTCTTCCCTGCGCTGGAGGGCTAGTTCATAGAGTTCCTCAAGCTTGGATTCGTCCTTTTTCAAGAGGAAAACTCCCGAACGCTGATAAAAGTCGATTTTTTGACCAGACTTTTCTAAATCAGCCAACAAATCCACGTAAAAGTCAGCTCCCAAGCGCGCCATCTTGTACCAGGCTTTATTACGGCGTTTTGAAAACCAAGGACTGATAATTCCCGCTGCTGCCTTGGTAGCCTGACCTTGACCATGGTCAAAAACGGTCACCTCTAAATCTGCTTCTTTGGAGAGGTAGTAGGCAGCAGTTGCCCCTACAATCCCTGCTCCAATAATGGCAACTTTTTTCATTGTCTTCACTTCCTAACTAGATATGGTGGAAAGGATTGGTCGATGCTTGACTAGGTACAATATCAACAGTCCAGCCCTTTTCTTCCTTCCATTGAGTAAGGAGTGCTGAAATTTTTTCCACAAAAAGCACTTCGATATAGTGACCTGGGTCCAATGCTAGCAAACCATCAGACAGCATATCCTGAGCAGTATGGTAGTAAATGTCACCAGTGATATAAACATCTGCTCCCTTAGCTAAAGCATCCTTATAAAAAGATTGCCCGCTGCCACCACAGATGGCCACTCTTGAAATGGGCTTCTGCAAATCACTCTCTTGATAATGAACAATTCGAAGACTATCTAGATCAAAGACTTGCTTGACATGCTGGGCAAATTCCCCAAATGTCTGAGGCTGAATATTCCCAATACGACCAATCCCACGTCCTGGACCTGTCTCCTGTAGATAAGTCGTCTCATCGATTCCTAGCATCTGGCAGAACCAGTCATTTAGCCCATTATCAACGATGTCAATATTGGTATGGCTGACATAAACTGCAATGTCATGCTTGATCAGGTCGATGTAAATCTGATTTTGCGGACGGTTGGCTACCAGATCCTTGATAGGACGGAAAATTGGCGCGTGCTTGACGATAATCAAATCCACACCCTTTTCAATGGCCTCTGCCACCGTCTCTTCTCGAATATCGAGGGCAACCATGACCCTTTGGGTCTCCTTGTCTAGAGTACCGATTTGCAGGCCACGACTGTCTCCCTCCATGGAAAATTCCTGAGGGCAAAAGGCTTCATAAGCCCTGATTACTTCACTTGCTAGCATGGAGTATCTCCTTGATGGCTTGAATTTTATCTACTAGAACTTGGCGTTCCTCCAGATTTTTTTCTGGGATTTGATTAAGGGCAAACTCTAACTTAGCAGCTTCCTTTTGCCATTTTTGGACAAAGACTGGGCTGACTTCTTTGGACAAGAAAGGTCCAAAACGGACATCACTTGCTGATAGCTTCATTTGTCCTGCTTCCACAACTAGAATTTCATAAAATTTGCCAGCTTCTTCTAAAATGCTTTCTGCTACGATCTGAAAATCGTGCTCTTGCAACCAGATGCGCAAGTCGTCTTCACGATTATTGGGCTGGAGGATTAAACGTTCTACGTTAGCTAACTTGTCCAGGCCTTCTTCCAATATGGTCGCAATCAAACGGCCACCCATACCAGCAATGGTGATAATAGAGACTTGGTCAGCCTCTTCAAATGCCGCTAAGCCATTGGCTAAACGGACTTGGATTTTCTCCTTTAGACCGTGAGCCTCAACATTTTTAACCGCAGACTGGTAAGGACCTTCCACCACTTCCCCTGCAATGGCGCTTTTGATTTGGCCTCTCTCAACTAACTCGATTGGCAGATAAGCATGGTCACTTCCCACATCTAGTAAAACGGCCCCCTGTGGCACAAAGGACGCAACCAATTCTAATCTCTTTGAAATCATCTTCTCTCACTTTCCAAAACTCTATTACCTTTTATTATACCATATTTCAGCTAGCAATCTTGCACCTAAAAAGACCGCAATCCACAGATTGCAGTCTTTCTTTATTTTCTAGTTTGGTAACGACTAGTTAGAATGAAAATTACGGTAAATACCAGCATCATGGCCCCATAGACAGGTAATGTTTGTCCTGTTAAGGTCGAAATTTCAAGCAACTTTTGAATCATTGGGAAGAGGGCTGTGGCTAGGAAGCCTCCTACTGACCAGACAATCAAGAGGACACGCCAGAGGGTAAATGGCATACAGGCTCTAAATACAGATAAGAAACCAATTGACCCCAAGAGATAATAGAGGAGGGTTGATATTTCTAACTCAGACCAACCTTGACTCGCTCCAAAAATTTTCACAAAAAGAACGCTGAAAACGACCATGAGGGCACTTGGTAGGGCACGAAGCATGGATCTTCTGAGGAAGTTTGGTTCAACAGGTTTGATATTTCGCTCAAAAGTCAGAACGAATGGCGGGAAACCTTCCACGAATTGGTCAATCATGGTAATCTGGATTGGAATGAAGGGGAAAATCAAAATCCACTCAGACCGTCCTAGAAGAGCACTGGCGATACAGATGACAGCGAGCAAGAAGGAATAGATTGTCTTTATCAAGAAAATCGGTGCGATATGGGCGATGTTATTGACCACACGACGACCTTCAAAGAGAATCTCAGGAACATCATTAAAGTCAGAGTTCAAGAGAACCAGATTAGCAATCTGACGAGTCGCAGGATCTCCTTCAGCCATCACGATCGAACAATCTGCTTCGCGGAGAGCTAGGATATCATTGACACCATCCCCTGTCATTGCCGTTGTATGCCCTGCTTTTTTCAGCGTTTGGATGATGAGTTTCTTTTGATGAGGGGAAACACGACCAAAAATTGCTGTCTCTTCAGCCATAGCAATCAATTCCTCATCCGTGATTTTTGAGCAATCTACATAGCTGTGATAGTCTACAAAGCCAGCCTTCTGGGCAATGCTGGATACTGTAACGGGATTGTCGCCAGAGATAATCTTTAGGCCCACTTCCTGGGAACGGAGATAGTCCAGCGTCTCAGCTGCTCCTTCTCGAATCGGGTCCAAGATTTCCAGCAAGGCCATGGCTTGAATGTCAGACGGTTTCTGTGGTTTGTGATGATCTAGTTTTTCCTGACTAAGGGCCAAGACCAAGACACGTGACCCTCTCTCTAGGGCCTCTCTAGCTTCTGGGACTTCAGAGTCCAACAACATCTCAGGCGCACCTAAGAAAACCGTTCCTAGCCCTTCTAACTCCATAGCTCCCCACTTGCGGTCGCTTGAGAAAGGAAGATTCGAGAGCATAGGATAGGCTACTTGACCTTGGAAACGCTGGCGAATGGCTTGGGCTGTTGGATTTTTATCCTCACTATGAGCTATGTAACTAGTCAGAATGTTAGTAATAGCCTCTTCACCATAAGTTTCCGTCAGAGGAAGAACCGCCTCCACCTGCATCTTTCCTTGGGTGATGGTGCCCGTCTTGTCCAGACAGAGCATATCCACGCGCGCCAAGGTCTCGACAGAGTACATCTCCTGCACTAAAACCTTTTTCAAGCCCAGCTTAATCACCGCAGTCAAGAGCGAAGTAATGGTCAAAAGGGCAATTCCCTTGGGTAACATTCCCAAAAGGGCTGTCGACGAATTTACAACGGATGACTTGAGGGGAAAGCCCTTTAACATCAAGGCTTCTAGCAGGAGAGCTAGACCAAAGGGAATGATAATCTTTCCAGTAAAACCAGCTAGCTTGTCTAGCGATTTCATGATACGGGAATTGATCGGTTTCACTGTCTTAGCTTCCAGCATGAGTTTGGAAGCATAGTTGTCTGCCCCGACATGGTGAACTTGAGCCAAAACTGCGCCACTGGCTAGGAAACTCCCTGATAAAAGCAAGGCATCCACTTCTTTTTGCACCAAATCACTCTCACCCGTCAACATAGCTTCATTGACTTCCGCAAATCCTTCCAGAACCAGAGCATCACTAGGGATTTGCTCTCCAGCAGACAGACAAATGACATCTCCTAGAACCAACTCTTCTGGATCGAGAGCAACTTCTTGACCATCACGGATGGTTTTGACCTTTTCCTTGGTCATGAGATTGAGCTTGTCCACCATGTGTTTGGCCCGTAGCTCGGTCACAATCCCAGAAAAAGCGTTAAAGCAGATAACGGCAAAGAAAACCAGATTGCTCCATGCCTGCACAAAGGCAAGCGCTAGGGCAATAACAAAGTTTAATGCGTTAAAAAGTGTAAAAACATTTCGTTTGATGATTTGCCAAGTACTGGTACTGGCTGATGCGGTAAAGTCATTGACCAAACCTTGAGCCTGTCTTTCCTTGACTTCTCTTTGGGTTAATCCCATAATCTTATTTTTATCCATAAATTCTATCATATCATTTTTTCTAGCAGAATTCTAATCTCATCCAAAAACTGTCCACTGATAACTGAAAAAGTTTGCCAGTAGTCTTTTGATAAGGTATAATAATAAAAGCAATACAATCGAAGGAGATCTCATGTTTTATACTTATTTGCGTGGACTAGTCATGCTGATCTTGTGGTCCATCAATGGCAATGCCCACTATCACAATACTGATAAAATTCCTAGCCGAGACGAAAACTATATCCTCGTCGCACCTCACCGTACCTGGTGGGATCCAGTTTACATGGCTTTTGCGACCAAGCCAAAACAGTTCATCTTTATGGCCAAAAAAGAGCTGTTTAACAACCGTATCTTTGGCTGGTGGATCCGTATGTGTGGGGCCTTTCCTATCGACCGGGAAAATCCTAGCGCCTCTGCTATCAAATACCCTATCAATGTCCTCAAAAAAAGTGACCGTTCCCTTATCATGTTTCCTAGTGGTAGTCGCCACTCGACAGATGTCAAAGGCGGAGTTGCTCTGATTGCCAAGATGGCTAAGGTCCGTATCATGCCAGTTACCTATACTGGTCCCATGACCTTGAAAGGTTTGGTTAGCCGTGAACGTGTGGATATGAACTTTGGAAATCCTATCGATATCTCAGACATCAAGAAAATGAATGATGAAGGGATTGAAATGGTTGCAGACCGTATCCAAGCAGAATTCCAACGTTTGGACGAAGAAACCAAGCAGTGGCACAACGATCAAAAACCAAACCCACTCTGGTGGTTTGTCCGCATCCCTGCCCTTATTCTTGCAGTGCTTGTTGGTATCCTAACGATTATCTTTACCTTCATCGCAAGTTTTATCTGGAATCCAGATAAGAAGAGAGAGTCTCTTGGTTAAAAAATACAATTATCCCTTGGCTTTTACCAAGGGATATTTCTTTTATGCAATTTTCCATTTTTGGGCCAACCAGCTGGAAAAGGCTAGGAATCGTTCAGCCACTTGCTCATGATGCCCATAAGGATCAAAGACAAATTGACCAGTCGGATAGCGTTGCTGAAGGCTGGTATGGATCTGCTCAGCATAGGCTGGTGCTTGAGCCAAGCGATTGGTATGATGGGCTCCTTCTGTTTGACCATTCTGTAAATACAGCAAACAATCTAAATTTTTCACCCTTTCATCCTTGCAATACGTCGTAAAATCAGGATACCAAAAGGAACCGCAGATAGAGAAGATACAGGAGACCTTGTCAAAATGGAAAAGACTGTATACTGCTGTCAAACCACCTAGTGAGTAACCTCCATAAGCAAGGCGATTTTTGTCCAGGCGATAAAGCGACTGCAGCTTGTCTAAAAGACCTCCAAATAAATGACCATGATAGGCATTTGCCTGACCGCCAAAATCCGGAGCTCCATCCCTTAAAGCAGCTGCCTTCCAGGGAGTGTAGTCGTCTAGGCGATTTTTAGAGGTCAAGCCCACTAAAATCACAGATTCTGAAAGGGAAGAGAGGAAATCCAAGTTTCCATCATTCAAGAGAATCGCTGGATAGGTTTGGTTGGGATCATAGGCCGAAGGAAGGCTGATCTTAACTTGGATTCCCTCCCAATCAAACTCATTATTTATTGATAAAGTCATTGATTTTCTCAAGGGAATCAATCACTGCTGGACCATAGTCCATCAACTCATCGTAAGAAATGGTCATGATTTTTTGATTCTTAATAGCAGGAACGTTTTCCAAAACTTCATTTGCTTTCATCAACTCTACTGCGTTAGCATCCAATTTTTTATTGCGGTCGCTAGTTACATAGATAATCAACTCAGGATCCATTGACACGAGATTTTCCAAGGTCAAGCCTGATGTTCCCGTTGCAACGTTGGTATAACCAAGTTGATTCAACAAGCTTTCTTGCAAAGCAGACTTGTAGGCACCAAAGGTTTCATCATTATAAGCAACCATAATCAAAGCCTTTTTCTTTTCACCTTGGCTTGCTGGGTTTGCTTTCTTAACAGCGTCAATTTTAGCTTGTAATTGGGCTACGTATTCATTAGCCTTGTCCTGAACATTGAAAATCATTCCAAGATTTTTGACATCTTCTACGATATTTCCCAAATCTTGCTGAATCGTTGAGAGAGAAGCTTTTTGCGTATAGACTGGGATTTTGTTTTCATTCCAAGCGCTAACTGTTCCCAAGGATTTTTCAGAGAACATCATGTTTCGACCCATCACCGCATCTGGCTCATAAGAAAGGACTGTCTCTTGAGAGACTGTTTTTTTATCCCCAATTTGAGGAATCGTCGCAATCGCGTCCTTGTATTCGTCTGTTACAGCATTGTCAGGGTTGAGCATGCCAGCAATTTTATCCTTCAAGCCTAACTCCAATAAGATTTCAGTTGTTGAAAGATTGTTGGTGATAACTTTTTCAGGTGTCTTGTCAAAGACTTGTTCGACTTCATTTCCCTTAACGTCATAGGTCTTGACCGTTAACGGATAAGTCGTCTCTGTGCTGGCCTTTTGACTTGTTTCTGTGCTAGACTGTGTGGTAGCTTTTTCTGTAGTAGTGTTACCACAAGCTGCCATGGTTAGGGTAGCTACTGTTACGAGTAAAATGCTTAGTGTTTTTTTCATCTTATTTTCCTTTTCATTCTTATAAATAGTGAATCATAGCTTGCTGATCCTCGGTCCAAGTCACCTGACTTTGAACTCCGTATACAGTTTGCAATGACTCAGGGGTGATGGTCTCCTTTGGAGTCCCTTGGTAAAGGATTTCCCCCTCTTTCATCAGATAGAGATAATCCGAATAGCGACAAGCAAGTTGAATATCATGCAGGACAGCTAGAACATTGACCTTAAGATTCTTCACAATAGCCAACAAGTCTAACTGGTACTTGATATCCAGGTGATTGGTTGGCTCGTCCAGGAGCAAGAGAGTCGGTTCTTGCGCCAAGGCGCGTGCTAATAAGACTCGCTGTTTCTCCCCACCTGAAAGAGACGAATAGAGACGAGTTTTCTTCTCAAGCATATCCACCTTGACGAGAGCATCTTGAACGAGGGCATAATCCCTTTCCTTTTCCTTCTGTAAAAAAGAGAGGTGGGGAGTTCTGCCCAGCAAGACGATTTCCTCAACTGTACAATCAAACTGCAATTGATTAAACTGGGTGACGACCGCCATTTGCTTGGCTGTTTCTTTGAGTGACCAATGCTCCAGCAGCTTTCCATCTAGGCTTATCAAGCCTTTGTCCGCCCTTTCCTGACGATAGAGGAGTTTAAGCAGGCTGGTTTTCCCACTTCCATTTGGTCCTAGTATCGTGTGAAATTGATGTCCCTCAACCTTAAGAGAAACTCCTTTGAGGATTTTTTTCTCTCCTAGTCCAAAGTGGACATCCTGACACATCAAATCCATATCAGACCCTCACCTCCCTTCGCCTACCTCCTACAATGTAGATAAAGAAGGGAGCACCTACTAAGGCTGTGAAAATACCAATCGGCAGCTCAGCATTTGGAATGATGACACGAGAGAGTACATCTGCCCAGACCACAAAGAGGGCACCCAGTAAGGTCGCAACGGGAAAAAGTCTCCTGTAATTCGTTCCAACTAACCCTCGAGCTAAATGGGGAGTAATCAGACCAACAAATCCAATAATCCCACAAGTTGCCACTAAGACTGCTGTCAGCACAGCCACCATGGTCACATAAAGATACCAATAAAAGCGTAAGGGAATCCCCAACGTTAAAGCAGCCTCATCTCCCATCATCATCGCATTAAAAACACGATACTGAGTAGAGAAAAATAGAAAGGCCAATCCTACTACTATAGTTGGCAGGACTAAGTCAGACCAAGTAGTTCCAGCAAGCGAACCCATGGTCCAAAACTTAATGGTCATCACACTGTCCGCATTAGCGCCGACTGAGATAATAAAGTTGGAAAAAGCCAGAAAGAGAGCATTAACCACCGTTCCTGATAAGATCAGACTAGAAGTCGTCATCCTGCCCTGCATAGAGGCAATGATGAGGACAGCAATGGTTGCCAAAATAGCTCCAAGAAAAGCTCCAAGGCTAATCACCACTTTTAAACCAAGAATGATGCTCAAGGTTGCCCCTAGAGTTGCACCCGCAGAGATACCTAAGACATAAGGCTCTGCGATGGGATTGTTCACTGTAGACTGCATCACGCTACCACACATAGAAAGACCAGCCCCTACTATCAGACCTAACAATACTCGGGGAAATCTCATGTTCCATACAATGGCAAGAGTGGACTTGGAAACCTCTCCTATCTCAAGAGGAAAACCCAACCTGCTCAAAATAATCCGATAGGTATCTCCTAGATCAATCGCAACGGATCCCATAGAAACTGCTAGAAAGAGGGAAATCCCTAAAACAGCTAGCAAAACACCTAAAAGTAACACAAATTGCAGGTCCCGTCGGCTTCCAGAAAATTTGGAAAGCATGAAAACCTCCTTAAACAAAATTAAAAATTTAGAAAATTCTCATAAAAAGTATACCATATTTCTATTAGATGAACAAGGATAGAAATATATATAGAAAAAGCCCTCTGAAGTCAGAAAGCTGATTTGAACTAGAGCCAGAATCCTAGTGAAACAAAAAATCTCCCCGAAGGGAGATGATCTGGTTTATTTTACCTTACAGTGCTAGGAACCGTAACCAATGATAATACTTGAGTATATCGAGGTAAGGTGACAACATAAAAAGCCCTCTGAAATCAGAGAGCTGATTTGAGCTCGGGCTAAAATCCTAGTGAAAAAGATGAAACTCCTTGTGTTCATCGAACACTGTGTCGTTTCCCTATTTTCATACGGATTTTTAACGCCCTTAGCATCATAATTCTTGCTGGATAAAACGTTTATAGACTAGGCGACAAGCCGAAGATTGTACAAAATTTTTAGTAAACCAAAAAAATCTCCCCGAAGGGAGATGATCTGGTTTATTATACCTTACAGTGCTAGGAACCGTAACCGAAGATTATACTTGAGTATATCGAGGTAAGGTGACAACGCAATATAAGTGGAAAATAAAGTAGATTAACGACGAAGTCCTAGAGAGTTGATCAACTCACGGTAACGGTTAACGTCGTTTTTACGCAAGTATGCAAGCAAGTTACGACGGCGACCGATTTTCTTCATCAATCCACGGTAAGTAGCGTGGTCTTTTTTGTGTTGTTTGATGTGTTCGTTAAGGTGGTTGATTTCCCAAGTAAGGACAGCAACTTGAACCTCTACTGAACCTGTATCACCTTCGTGACGTGCATATTGTGCGATGATTTCATTTTTTTTCTCTTTTGAGATTGCCATGATGTTTCTCCTTTTTATTTGGCTTCATCCGAGTGACAGGTTGGCATGCCTGTAACCAAGAAGAAGTTATTTGTCTTTACGACAGTTCTTATTCTACCAAGAAGTAGGGACTTTGTCAACTCATTTACTGTTTAAAACCGTGAATTACTCTACTGATTTCAGGGCTTCGAGCATATCTACTTTTCTCAAGTGGTGATTGACAAAGAGACCTAATAAGGCTAAGATTACAGTCACTGCGACGATTGGAAGCGCATAGACTTCCCAGCTGACTTGTGGATAAAAAAGTATGGGGGCAGGTGAAATCATTTGAATCAAAAATTGATGTAAATAGTGGCCAGCTACCAAACCGAGAACAATCCCCACAAGGGATAGCACTATGGTCTCGCGGTAGATATAGAGGGTCACTTCTTTATTGTGGAAACCGAGAACCTTGATAGTGGAAAGTTCACGGATACGTTCTGCGACATTGATATTGGTGAGATTGTAGAGAATGACAATGGCTAGTAAGACGGAAACAAGGACAAGAATTGCCATGGTTTT
Organism: bacterium; assembly: GCA_905221255.1. Classification (GTDB taxonomy): domain Bacteria; phylum Bacillota; class Bacilli; order Lactobacillales; family Streptococcaceae; genus Streptococcus. The sequence continues at coordinate 132,595 of CAJNCL010000003.1, read as the reverse complement.
ATTGAGAGAATTGGCTACAGATTCAAAGAGGTGGATAGCCGTTGCATTTTGGACCACCCCAGAAACAGCAGCTTTTTTCATAAAGACAGCAGCTTCTTTCTCCGTATTGGATGGTGTCGGCTCTTTTAATTTCACTAGGTAGGTATTGTCTTTCGGACTGGTGCCGTAGACTTGTTCATATGTCGCTCGGTTGAGATAAACAAAGTGTCCAACATAGTTTTCAGAAATCGCAGAGACCTTGATTTCTTTCCCATCAAGCTCTAGCTTATCTCCAACCGTAACACCTGCTAGTTGAGCTAGTTTTTGACTCATGACAGCTCCATCAGTGAACTCCACCTCTTGCCCATTTTCCTCTAATACGATAAAGGGTTTGAAATCTTCTCTGTTTGTGACCATCAAGGTGATAGTCTGAAGTCCTACTTTTCCTTTGAAATCTTTTTCAATGGATTTAGAGTAAATCTTTTGATAAGCGTGGATAGGCTCAGCTTGCAAGGCGCTTTCTAGATCTGCTTTTTCTTGCTCACTGGCACTGCTCTTTTCCGCTACAATCATCTGGTATTGCTGGATTTCTTCAAATTGACGCTCGACAACTCCTCCCACAGAAGACTGAATACCAAGACCTGAAAATAGGAGAGCAACCGAACCCGCAACTCCAAAAATGGTCATCAACATCCGTTGCTTATAACGGAAAATATTTCGCGCTGTAACCTTATGAGTGAAGCTCAAATGACTCCATATAAAGCTCAACCGTTCCATCAGAATCTTTGATCCTTTAACGGGAGGTTTGGGAAGCAAAAGTTGGGCTGCTTCATCGTGTAATTCCCTCCGCGCCACCAGATAAGCTGGCAAGACACTGGATACCCAACTCAATGCTAGGGCAAGGAGGCTATAAGACCAGTAAAAATACTCCTGGCTTTTCCCAACGACCATTCCTGCTGTTATAACATCCGAAATCACGCCTGCGAGAAGATAATGTCCAAGAAGCGTTCCTATAAGGGTTCCCACAGTTCCTGCAAGAAAACCATAGAGGACAAACTTGGCAATTATATCTTGATTCCGGTATCCTAGAGCCTTGAATATACCAGCATTGGTACGCTCTTCATCCACAAAGCGAGTCATCGTTGTAAAGGTCACCATTGCAGCGACCATATAAAGCACCACGGGGAAGATATTCCCGACAGAACGAATGCTTGCTGAAGCGTTACTGTACATGAGATAGCCTTGACCACCTGGCATGGTTTGGCGGTTGTATACATGGTATTTCGGCTCTGCCAGTTCATCAAGGTCTTTCTGACGCTGTTCAAGCTTCTCTTTTTCCTTAGTTAGATCACTCTCTGTCTGAGCCAGTTTTTCTTTTTTAGTCGCCAGTTCTTCCTTAGCTTTTGTCAGATGTCCCTCGATTTGACTCTTTTGCGGTTCTGGTAAAGCGGTCGCTTGTTCTTCTTGTGTTTTCAAGCGGCTTTCGGCCTGCTCTAACTGACTCTTGCCATTTTCCAGGTTGCTCTCAGCAGTTTGGAGCTGTTCTTTGCCCTCTTCCAGGCTCTTTTGCCCATTTGATTTGATACTTGCCAATCTTTTTTGACCATTATCAGCAAGTAAGTCTTGCAACTCTTCCTGATGTTGGGCACGTTTGGTCTTATAGTCTGATGAAAAAGTATCCAGATTTTTTAAATCGTCATAGCGCACACGCGCAATACTATAAACATCTGAGTCAAACTGACTGGGTAAAATTACTCCATAGCCAGTCAGGTTGCCATTTCCACTACTAGCACTTCCTAAATCTTCTTTAGAAAGAATCTCACCCGACTGAACAAATCCAGTAATTGTAAAAGTTTGGGATTTTACGATGGACTTTTCTTCTTTCTTAGTAAAGGTAATGGTCTGCCCAATCTGATAGCGGTCTTTCCAGAAATCAGCTAAGGCAATTTCCTCATCAGCTTCTGGCAGTCGCCCTTCTGTCACTTGAAAGGTTGAAATGCTCTCTGGTTTGGAATAAAGTCGAACTGCTTCCTCACCATTTTCAACGGTTAGGTCTGCCATATAGCCAAACTCAACACTTGCTCCTTGAAGGGTCTTTAGTTCGTCTTGGTCTTCTTTGTCCAAGCCATAATCAGCTATTACGGCCAGATCCAGGGTATTGGCTTTACGAAGATAATCCCCTACCGTGCGTTCCATGTTTGGGCTAGTCACTTTGAGTCCTACTAGTGCTAAAGAACCCAGCATCATCAAGGTCAAGATAGAAACAAAGCGTCCCTTTGAAGTCGTCACTGACTGAAATAGGTCTTTCCGATATGTTTTTTTCATGCTAATACTCCAATATATCGATATCCTGTGGATTCTCATTAATCGTCACACTCTTAACCGTGGCATCACGCATATGAATCACGCGATCTGCAATAGGGGCTAGCGCGCCATTGTGGGTCACGATAATCACCGTCGTTCCTTTTTGACGAGACATGTCTTGGAGAATTTTCAAGACTTGCTTCCCTGTCTGGTAATCCAAGGCACCTGTCGGTTCATCACAAAGGAGAATTTTAGGATTCTTAGCTACAGCGCGTGCAATGGACACTCGCTGTTGCTCCCCTCCAGAAAGCTGGGCTGGAAAGTTATTGAGGCGATGAGCCAGACCTACGTCTGTCAAGACCTGCTCAGGATCCAAGGCATCTGTCACAATTTCTGAGGCCAATTCCACATTTTCCTTGGCTGTCAGATTGGAGACCAGATTGTAAAATTGAAAAACAAAGCCTACATCTTCACGACGATAGTTTGTTCGTTGGTGGGAACTATAGTTGGCGATATTGGCACCATCGATCCAAATCTCTCCCTCATCATTGGTATCCATACCTCCTAGGAGATTGAGAACGGTTGATTTTCCAGCACCAGAAGCACCAAGGATAATAACCAGCTCCCCCTTTTCAATTTCAAAATTCACATCACGATTAGCCACAATCTCCGTATCTCCAACCTGGTAACGCTTGTAGCTGTGTTTCATTTCAATATAAGCCATATCGTTTATCTCCTTTTCAAAGCTCGTTTTCTTAAATCAACAAGATGTTGATTCTAAATCACAAATATTATATAATGGGCTAAGTCAAAAAGCAATAATCAAAAATCAACAAAGTGTTGATTTAATAAAAAGGAAGATAAAATGGTTCAGAAACGAAAAACTACTACTAAGGAAGACATCAAAGAAGCTTTGATTCAGTTGCTATCAGAGGAGAAATTTGAAAATATATCAATTAGTAAACTCTGCAAACGCGCAGGAATTAATAGAGGAACTTTCTATCTACACTATGAAGACAAATATCAAATGATTGACAGTTTTAAAAGTGAAATTATTTCCCAGCTCTACATTTCTTTAGAAAAAGAAAGAGAATCGCCTAGAAAGTTTATGTTAGCCAACTTCTATATATTACGTTCGAACGAACGCCTTATTAACGCCTTGTCCCAAAGTCATTACATAGACTTTCGTGGTGCAATTCGTGAATTTCTAAGTAGCATTATTCTAACTGAAAATAAAAAAGAAACGACTCGTCATTTCTTATCAGAAAACTTCCAAATTCCTCACAAATACGCTTTGGAAATCTTCTTATCAAGTATTGAAGGGATTATTTCTCTTTGGATTGCTGGAGGAGCTCAAGAAGAACCGGAAGAAATCACGGATATAATCTTATCAACCTATAACTACGAATACTGGAGCTACGAATCAAAAGAAGATTAATTCATACAACTTACTATTTCATAAGCTATATCCTCTCATTTTATACTTTTTCAATTAGCTAAATTGCCTTTTTTAAACTTAGATACAAAAAAACCTAGGAATTCCTAGGCTTTCTGTTTATAAATTATTTTCCAAGGTAGTATTCAGAAACTACGTTCAATTTTTCGTCGAATTCGAATACCAATGGTGGGAAGTTAGGGATTTCCACGTCCATGATTTCGTCGTCTGACAAGCGTTTGATGTGTTTTACAAGGGCACGGATTGAGTTACCGTGAGCTCCTACGAATACGTTTTTACCATCTTTAAGTGCTGGAGCGATTTTGTCTTCCCAGAATGGAAGGGCACGTTCCAAAGTCACTTTCAAGTTTTCAGCATCTGGGATAACTGAGTCGTCAAGTGAAGCGTAACGACGGTCAGTGTGAGCTGAATGCTCATCATCACGGTCCATGTTTGGAGGCAATACATCGTATGAACGACGCCAGATGTGAACTTGCTCATCACCAAATTGTTCAGCAGCTTCAGCTTTGTTTTTACCAGTCAAACCACCGTAGTGACGTTCGTTCAAGCGCCATGATTTTTCAACTGGAACCCACAATTGGTCAGAAGCTTCAAGAGCCAAGTTTGTTGTTTTGATCGCACGTTTCAATACTGAAGTGTAAGCTTGGTCAAATTCGATACCAGCTTCTTTGATCAATTTACCAGCGTCAATCGCTTGTTGTGTTCCTTTTTCAGACAAATCAACATCAGCCCAACCAGTGAAAAGGTTAGCTTTGTTCCATTCAGACTCACCGTGGCGAGCAAAAACCAATTTTACCATTAGATGGATTCTCCTTTTATTTTTCGAGGTTTCCCTCGTTTATCTATTCTATTTTACACAATTTTTCACAAAAAAGCTAGTTAAAATCAACTAAAAAGAGAGAACAGTGTCCTCTCATCTAGTTATTATTAATTCGCGATATTCAATCAAGAAACGATTGCAATTATTTGTTATTTAAAGCATCAATTATACGATCAGTATTCTTAGTTACATTAGTATCATTGTAACGATTATGAATTAGACCTTCAATTGTTTCTTTGCAATTTTCAAGATTAGCTTTTTCAAATACTACCACACTGACAACATGTGTTCCACCAGAAGTAAGATGCAAATCTAGTAGAGTTTGAAAAGCACTTAGCACTGTTAATACACCATAAGCCGCTAATATCAATCCCCCGATAAATGAATTTTGCATCATTGAAAGGCCAATAAGAGCGAAAATGATACCCCAAGCAAATGATTTGAAATCAAGACGAAATGAACTATCTACACTTGCAACATGATCAACAGGAATTGTTTTATTTTGAGAACCCAGTGGAATAACTTTTAAAATAGTATTAGGGTTAGAAGTTTTTATAAAGACTCCCTCTAAAGCAATGGAAGCTTTTAAATAGAATGTTAAATACGATGTAATGAAATTGTTTCACTAGACTATCAGACAAGGCCACGAACTTCTTTTAAAAATTTAGAAAAAGTAACAGCACCTTTAATGATTAGAAATCCTCCTATCCACTCGGTCGCTGAAAGAAAGCCCAGCACGCCACCAATGATAAATAAAATAGATGGCAGCATTCGAAGTTGTTGGTCTTCTTCGAAATAGATTAACATAAAGGTACCTAATGCAATCATCAAAATCTTAAAAAATGTCAGGAGCAGGGAAAAGGCAACCGTGACAACCAGCATTTTTGAAGGATCTTTATAGATGAGGGCACCAGTATAGGATAGCAAAAATCGTAGAACAGGTCCCAAAAGTAAGGTCACTCCTGCCAGCATGCCCAGTCTCCAATTGAGTCGAACCAATCTATCTCTCTCCATAAAAACCTCCTTCTATCGTAGCTATCATTCTACCATATTTGCTCCAGAAACAAAAGACCTTCTCAGACACAAACAAATCGCCTACCAGCTTTCAGACAGCCCAACATAAAAAGAGAAGATCTGTCGATCCTCCCTTTTCATTTTCCAACCCTTATTTCTTAAAAATAGAGGTTCTGAAGTCGTTTGTTTGGTCAAGATAGGCCTTAAAGATTGCTCTCTTCAACTTATGAACGGCACTATCATACTCTGGATTATAGTTGCTCCAACGAGGACTTACAGCATCCTTGAGAACAGCTTGATCCATGAGGGCTTGCAATTCACTCACTCGATTGATGGTCTTGGTCGCATAGCTTGGCCATGGTTTTGTCGGATCTTTAAAGGTCACTTGCTTCAAGTTCCCAAACTGCTTCACACGTTCATTGTACATAGCTTTCTTGAAATCTGCCCAAGATGAATACTTCCCTTCAAATACCTTGTCCAGTACAAGATCATCTGTCACCAATCCGCGTTCTTTACCATAGAGATTGATGGTTTTGCCTTTTTGTTTGGCAGCTTCTTCGTATTGGTTGGAGATATAAGGTACCATTCCATCCTTAAAGCCTTTGGCAGCCAAAAGTTCGTAAGCGATCCGACGTCCCATAAGGTCCCCTGGCGTGCCTTTCTCACTGCTGAGAGCTGAATAAATCGGAGCAAAGAGTTTAATGGTATAGTAGCCATTTCGTTCATAGTCACCAGACTGGTACTCACGAGATGACAAGATGTTATGGTCAATCAAACTTTCAAAGTTAGTTAGGTTTCTAGCCTCTGCTTCTGTCAATTCTTTGACTACGTTAGTGGCGTAAACCTCATTTCCATCTGCTGGATCTTTCACATACTTGTTCTCAATTTTTCTGAGAGCCGCCATTTTCTGGTAAACATTTAGCTTATTAACGATTGATTGCCCTTCGAGATATTCCAGCATGTAGATAAGGTCAAACATATTGTGAACATAGTTCTGAAGATCTGCTGCGTTTTGGAATCTCTCTGTCGGATCCAAGACTTGCAGACGGGATCCCTCTGTACTATCTGATTTTGAGTGTCTCAAGATAGAATTGATGGTAATGGTTGCATCACCTGGTTGGTCAGGGGCTTGCAATAAGCCTTTTGCGAAGAACTCTGGTCCCAAGCCACTTCTACGACCATAACCGCCAAGGTAAATATCCTGATCGGAATCATGGGTCATTTCATGGGTATAAGTAATGGCTCCATCCTTGTCCAGCATACGGTAAGACATATAGTAGACGCCATCACCTGTAGCGTAGGCTCCATGCTGGTTGTGTACTACCTTATTGCCAACTGGTCCAAAGAAGTTCTTCATGGCTGGATTGGAACTATCAAACTTAGCCTCAACTGTAGCTTTTCCAGAGGTTGTGTCATCACCAAACTTATAAGCATCATAAAGCAAGATGGTACGATAGAGTTTTTCACGTGATTGTTCATCTAAAATGCGATACCAATAATCGTAGTGATCTCGCTGGCGTTTGGCTGTTTCACGCGCATTTTCTTCAACAAACTTATTGAGTTCATCTCCAGCCTTATAGTCACTATTGCGATAGCGATCATAGGCTCCAAATCCTAGACTAGACATGGTCGAGATGACAAATACTGATTTCTCTGGCAAGGTTAGGAGAGGCAAGACCATATTGCGATATTTCCATGTGGCACTAGTAATGCGGTCATAGACACCTATAGAATACTTGGTGCCAGCTTGTCCTTGCTTAGTTTTGACTTCTTCAATATTAGATTTTTCTTCGACGATGTAAGCCTTGGTCTCTGATTTAAACCAGTCATTGTTACTTGTATTTGGTAAAAAGACTTTTCGGTAATGTTCTAGCGTGCTAAATAAATCTGTCGTTCCATGATGGCTAGCTAGACTAATAGAATAAGTATCAACGTTGTTCTTAGCTAGAAGATTGTTAAAACCAGATTTACCTAACTCAATCAGGGCATCTAGTGGTGAAGCATTTCCCTTACCAAAGAAGTCCAGATGGTACAGAACCAGGTCTTTGACGTTTACCTGACCATAGCTAAAGTTATACCAACGTTCCAGATAGGTCAAGCCAAGTAGCAAGGCTTCTTTGTTGTGTTTGATTTTATTTACAAGATAGCCCTTGGTAACTGGGTTGTCACCAGCAAGTCCTGCATCCGCTGACAAGAGTTTCTTCAAACTGTCCTCCAGATGTTGTTTTGTTTTGGCGAACTGGTCTTCTAGATAGAGCTCAGTCTGCTTGACGTTTGGAGAAATACCGAGTGTCTTTCTGATGGCTTCTGAGTGGTAGTCCACCTTTTGTAAGTCAGGTAAGACTTGTTTGATGATAGAGCTTTGGTCATACAAGAATTGGTTTGGCGTATAGAGAAGACCCGTATTGCCTAGACTATATTCTGCTAATTTGGCGAAATCAGCCTGGTACTGGAGATCCAGTTTCTCAGATGAATGGTCCTTGTAGTGAAGCAAGAGTTTGTTTGCAGTCTCTTTGTTAGAAACAATGTCTGTGATGACTTGGTCATCCTTCATCATAACTGCTGACAAGAGTTCTTTTTGATATAAAAGACTGTTCTCATTGACCAGATTTCCGTATTTGACGATGGTTGCTTTGTTGTAGAAAGGTAACAATTTTTCAATGTTCTTATAAGCCAAGGCGCGCTTAGCTTGATAATGGGCCACCTTAGAAAAATCACTGTCTTTTTTGCCACTTGTTGAGAGGGGCTCCACTGTTGGTAGAGTGAGAGGATTGATGGCTGCTTTCTTGCTTTCAATCTGGGAAGCATCTAGCATTGTTCCTCTTTCTTCAAAGGATTCCTTGCTGACGACCTCATCCTTGACCAAGGTGACATTGTAGACTCTGTTGGCCTTGCTACTGAATGTGTCCGTCACCTTTATTCCGTTATAGTGGTAACCAGTAATGGCATTTCCGTTGGTTACATTGACATCGCTGAGGACATTGGTCAAACTTCCAGCATGCTTTTCTAGATTAGAAGTTCGGTCCCACAAATTGCCTGCCACTCCAGCGACTCTACCAAAGTGCTTGACATTGTTAATATCACCCTCAGCATAACTATGCTGGATCTGCGCATCTTGGTCTACAAGGCCTGCAAGCCCACCCACAGTCTGATCTGAACTATTTGTGTTGGATGAAATGGCTACTGTCGCTTTTGACTTGGTAAGCAAAGCCCTGTTTCCTGTCAAATGACCTACCAGACCACCGATATTATAGGCAGCAGTCGTTTCATAAGTGTTGATAATTCTTCCCTTGAAACTGCTCTCTGTGATACTTGATTGCTCAGCCTTTGCCAGCAAACCACCGATACCACGTTCACCGGCGAGAACACCATCAACGTGAACTTGCTTAATCTTTGTGCCATTCTGAGCTTTATATGCTAGTGAACCGATATCATCTTTCCCTGAAATAGAGACATTTTTCAGACTCAATTTTTCTACTGTGGCGCCATTCAAGGTTTCAAAAAGAGGTTTTTTCAAGTTGTAAATAGCATACTGCTTGCCATCTTTTTCACCGATCAACTGACCAGTAAAGGTGCCCTTGATGTAAGTTCTTTCATCAGGTCCTAGTTCTACTTCGTTGGCATTCAAACTAGCTGCTAAATGATAGGTTCCAGAGAGATTCTGGTTGATAGCTTTGACTAGGTTGCTAAAGGAAGTAAAGGTTGTCGTTTCCTCTCTAGCCTTCTTAGCTAGGTAGAAGGTGAAATTATCAACATATTTATTTTCTAGCTCTTGCTGGAGTTTCTCAGCCTTGGCTGTGATTTTATAAACTGGCTGGCCATCTTTCGTTTCAGCCGTTATTGAAGCGACTGGTAGATAGACATCTTTAAACGACGAAGATTTAACCTTGATAAAGTAAGTGTCTGGATTACTTGGAACACCGTCTAAAGAAACGTGTTGTTTGTAAGTACCATTGGTCTGACTATACAACTCCAGATCCGAAACATTTCTTAGCTCAAGCGTCTTCTCTGGGTCTTTTTCTTTTGGTTTTTCTGTCGGAGCTTCCGGTTTTACTTGCTCGGTATTTCCAGTATATTCTGGAAGAGGAGTGACTTGTTCCGGTTCAACGACGGCTCCTGCTTGCTCACCTGTATATTCTGGTAGGGAAGACTGGGTCTCTGGTTCCACAATGGCACCTGATTGAGTGCCTGTATACTCTGGTTTGTCAGCTGTTTCAGGAGCTACAATCGCTCCTGCTTGAGTTCCTGTATACTCTGGTGTTGGTGGCACCTGTTCAGGCTCTACGATTGCTCCAGACTGCTCGCCTTTATAGGTTGGTTTCTCAGCCGTTTCTGGTTCCACCAAAGCCCCAGACTGGACTCCCCCAACCTCTGGCTCAACTTGTTCCGGTTCGACGATAGCACCAGCTTGAGTCCCCTGATACTCAGGTAATGGAGATACTTGCTCGGGTTCAACGACTGCTCCAGCTTGGGTGCCAGTATATTCTGGTTTTTCAGCTGTCTCTGGGGCTACAATCGCTCCCGCTTGCTCACCTTTATATTCTGGTAAGGAAGCCTGAGTCTCAGGCTCTCCTTTTCTTGCAGACTGAGGTGCTTTACTCGGTACAACTGCCTTCTTAGTCCCTTTTTCTACTATACGTGGCAAGGCTTCTTCTAATTTAGTTGATAGAACTTCTCGGGAAATATCTTGGTTTTCAACAGTGAAAATGCGAACGACTTCAACCTTCTTCCCAGGACGACCTTCTTGTTTGACATGGATGGTCCCCTCTGCTAGTTCGGGATTTTCCTGAACCACTTCTGAAACATCTAGTTTGGTTACAATCTCTTGGTCTTTGTATAAGAGTTCTGGTTTGTTCACGCGACCTGCCAAGACTTCGTCTTGAGGATCTACACTAGCAAGACCAGATGGTTTTTGATTGGATGAATCTTGAGATGGGATTGGCTTGTAAGCAGGGCTTGTTGGAGACGGAGTTTTCTGCTCATCTCCTACCTTTTTCCCACCTTCATTGGTCTGAAAACGAGGTTGAACCGTGTAGTCAAGTTTCTGATCCCTAGCAGCAGTTTCTTGCAGACTAGAGTCCTTGTCTTGCTTAATATAGCCTAGGTAGGTATAACCCGATAGGGTGCGTGGCAAAGGCAGACTATCTCCTTGGGATAATTGGTATTCCTGATTGTATTGTAGCAAAAGCTGATTTTCAATAGCCTGAACCGAAGAAGCCAAACCACTGCCCATCCCTGTTACCAAAATCACATTCAAGAGGGCTTTCTTCTTGCCTTTCTTTTTGGATACAACAAAAATAAGAAGGCTAATTGAAGCTAGGACTCCACCAGTTAAAACACTAGTAAGGCTATTCTGCCCACCTGTATTGGGCAACTGACCTAGCTGGGCTTTCTCATCCATACGGTAGACTAGATAATAGGTACTCTCACTATCTTCAGCAATTTTAGGAATGTCCTTTACAATCAAGTTTTTTTCTTGCCCACTCAACTCCGTATCCGTCACATATTTGTAGTGAACAGCTACATTTTCTTGAGCAAATACGGTTCCACTGCTCGCAACGGACACAAAAAATAGGCTTGAAATCGAAGCTGATACAAGACCAATTGCTAATTTTCGTAAGGAAAAACGATGCTGCTTCTCTCCAAAAATCTTTTTCATTCTAAATCCTCTCGCTTTTTAACCTTTATCAAGAAAATAACTAGGATTATATTTTGATATAGGTAATTTACATTCATCATTATACTATAAAAAGAGTTCCTTGTCCTAAATAAATGCTTTAGATTGTACGAATTTGAAAGTTTATTTATCCTGTTAATTTTATCCCTTACTTGGTAAGAAAAAAGAAGGCTAACCGCCTTCTCTTATTTAAAAATATTTCTAACAAAAAGTCATTATTCTTGAATCTCGAATTTTTTCAAAAGTCCAAAATAGAGGGATCCACCAATGATTGTCAGAATTCCTCCTACCCAGCCCAAGAATGGAATCAATCCAACAGCACCACCCACGATAAACAAGACAGACGGTGCAGGAGTCACACGCTCATCATCCTTGTAATAAACAATAGCTACAATTCCTAAAACCAAGATTGCAATTTTCACCAATGATAAAATAATTGAAAAAATCGTCAATAGACCAACTGTTGCATCCGAGTCCTCCGTTGCCGCAGCAGCACCGACAGCTATCATAAACATAACAACTGGAGCCAACAGCAAGACAATACCTGAAACAAGACCAAAAATCGCATTTACGCGAGCAAGTGTATTTGTTTTCATCCGAATCTCCTTAAAAATTTGTACAGCTATCATTCTATCATATTTTCATGAAAAACTAAAGAAATTTCAAAACGAGGATACTAGATGATGAATGATTTCAATTTCTTATCTAAACAAGCTAAGAAGGAAATAAAAAAATCTACAGATTGGTTTGTAAATCCATTCGTTTTTAGTAGTAAGCTAGCAATTTTCATAGAAAAAAGAAGATCACTTGGATCTTCTTTTCTCGTGTCTATCTTTCAAAGATAGACTGTCTGAAGTCGTCTGTAGCACGTAGATAAGCGTTGTAAATCTTCTTCTTGAGCAGGTTAACCCAGCTAGCTTCAACACGGCTAGTAGCATTGGCAATGTTGCGTACATCCTCTGCTACTGCTGCGTCCATCAACTGCTGCATCTCTGAATAAGAACGAATGGTTACTTTCTTGGTACTGTTTGGATTTTTAAGCTCGTACTCAATGGTAATTGGCTTCAGCTTGGTCAGCTGATCAATTCGCTCCTTATACATGGCCTTCTTGAAGGCTGCCCAAGAGGTGTATTCACCCTTAAATACATTTTCCAAGACTTTCTGGTCTGTCACGAGACCGACATCTCTTCCAGACCATCCGTCCCACGTTTTCATCCCTTCATCAAAGGCTTCCTGAGAGTACTGACCAGAAACATAAGGAACAAATCCATCATGGTAGCCCTTGGCGGCTAGTAATTCAAAGGCTGTGCGACGGAACATGACATCACCTGGAGCTCCCTTCGGATTGCTCAAGGCTGAGTAAATCGGTGAGAAGAGGCTGAGGCTGAGGTAGCCATTTCGACCATATTTCCCACTTTCCTTATTCTCCCGACGAGTGATCACATCATTTTCAATGAGGGAGTCAAAGGTCTTAAGCCGCTTGATTTCTTCAGCTGTGAAGCTTCGAGTCTGGTTACCAGCATGAGTTTCCTTACCATACTTATCTGTAATATAGTAATTCTCCATCTTTCTGAACCACTGAAGTTTCACATCATCACTCTGCTTCAGCATTGAAGTACCTTCTAGGTAATCTAGCGTGTAGATCATGTCAAACATACCATGGACATAGTGTTGCAGGTCTGCTGCATTTTGAACACGTTCCTTGAAATTATAGGTATGCATACGTGTCTTAGAATCCTTGTCCACCTTGAAGAGAGTATTGAGCGTAATGGTTGGTTCATCTGGGCTTGGCGAAGATTGCAAGAGTCCACGAGCATAGAGTTCCGCACCCAGTCCCTCACGACGACCATAACCTTCAAAATAAATAGCACCGTCAGAGTTATGGGTCATCTCATGCGTGTAGACAGAGTTTCCATAGTCTTCTAACAATTTAGCAGCATCAAAGTGAGTTACACTACCCGTAGCATAGGCATTATAACCCTTGCTTGGATACCACTTGCCGGCAGGTCCGAAGAACTCCTGCATAGCTAGAGATTTTTTATCATTAGCTGGAGCCCAATATCTTTGACCATTCTTGTCAACCAATGAGAATCCATCATAAACCAGAACAGAACGGAAGAGCTTGTCCTTGCTTTCCGGATTCAGAATCTTGTACCAGAAATCATAATGGTCGCGCTGGTATTCAGCTGTTTTTCTCACTCGGTCTTCGACATATTCAGCTAGCTCAGCGTCTGTGCGCACCCTGTTATTAGTATCAAGACGATAGCGATCATAAGCCCCCATAGAGAGGGTAGACATATTAGAGATCGCATAGACACCCTTCTCCGTCATGGTCAAGAGTGGCAGGAGCATGCCCTTGTGTTCCCAATTATCAGCAGTAATCTTGTCGTACACACCGACAGAGTACTTGCTCTTGCCCTCGGCTGCATCCTGAAGCTGTCTCGCTTCTGCTACATCCGACTTAGCCTCAACGATGTAGGCTTTTGTATTGGTTTTGAGCCATTCATTATTGGTCTTATAAGGCAGGAAGAGCTGACGATAGCCTTCAAGATAATTGAAGAGTCCTCGTTTACCAGTTGCTTCAGAGAGCGAATTATCATAAGCTGTATAGTTGTTTTTAGCCTTGAGATTCTCTAGTCCTGATTTCCCTAAAGCTATAATTGTATCAAGAACCGAAACGTCATTCTTACCGTAGAAATCCATCTTGTAAGCCGACAAGTCTTTGACATTAAAGTTGTCATAGTTGATATTGTACCAACGGTTAAGGTAAGTCAAACCTAATAGGAAAGCTTCTTTATCAGCAAGAATCTTCTTAACAAGATAATCCTTAACTACTTCACCTTCAGTATTGATAGCCTTATCCATAGCCAGCACTTTGCGAAGCTCACCTGATAGCTTACTTTTCACTTGCGTAAATGCAGTGTCTAAGTAAAGTTCATCCAAAGAAGTATCTGCGGCTACTCCGAGAGCTGTACGCATAGCTGGCGAATCAAGAACGACCTTGTTCAGCTCTGGCAGGACTTGATTTAGAATACTAGTATAATCTGATACAAAGGCTTCTGGAGTATAAAGTAGGTCTAATCCCTTCATCCTATACTCAGCAATACCTTGGTTGACGAAATCTCCCTGATAAGATATTTCTAGGTAGTCAATAGTATTGTCCATGTAGTGAAGCATCAAACGATTGATTGCTGTTTTATTGCTATGGATATCAGTGATAACCTGGTCACCCTTCATCGGAACAACATCCAGTAGGTACTCCTTGTTCAACTTATGCTCTTTCGGAATCTTGTTCGCAAACGAAACAATGGTTTCTTTATTGTAGAAAGGAAGCAGTTTCTCCATATTTGCGTAAGAATATCCGCGGTCAAATTGAGCATTGTTTACCTCACCATAGTCGACAAAACGCATATTTAGATTCGTGTCATCTAGGCTAGTCGTGATGTCCATGGCAGTCAGTTTTTCTTCCATTTCTTCTTGAGTAATAGTAGAAGTAACAAACTGATCGTTTTTCAAGGTTTCACTTTTAGCAACTTTATATGCTTGCGTAATGCGGTCGTTTTTGTAGCCCTGATCCCCAGAAATACTGTAAACATTTGTACCGCTAACATTGCTGATCACATTATCAACCAAACCATTAAAGTAGTTCGAGCCGACCACTCCACCGATTTGACCGTTAGTGGTTGAATTATATAGTTTTCCTGTCACATAAGATTTGGTAATTCGAGCGTTGTTTTCTAGACGTCCGACCAAACCGCCGATACGTTGTTCATTTGATCGTGCACCACTAATAATCGTTACATCTGCTTTACTTTGGCTAAAAAGAGATTCTCCTCCTTTAAGGCTTGCAACCAAACCACCTACATTATAAGCTTTGATGTGTTGACTGTTAGATAGGATAGTCCCTGTAAAGGAACTATTGGTAATTTTCGTATTGCTTCCATTAACTACTAGACCCGCTACGTTAGAGGCGTTGCCTACTACCGATACTCTCCCCTGAACAGAAACATCTGTGATTCGCGCATTCTCCGCATTGCGTGCCAGCGCGGCCGAGTCATAGGTACCCACGATATTCACATTTTTAAAGTCGATATTGGAAATGGTAGACCCACTCTTGAGGTTTTCAAATAAGGGCTTGGCTAGATTGTAAATCGCATATTGCTTACCATTTTGACTACCCGTCAGACTACCGGTGAAGTTCCCTTTGAGGTAGACATAATCCGCAGGAGCTAGGTTGACCTCACTCGCATCCAAATCAGCTCCCAGAACATAATTTCCTGCCATATTTCGCTTCATAGCGTCTACCAATCCAGCAAAGCTAGTGTAGACATTTTGCTGACTTGGGACTGCCTTACTGATATAGAAATCGTGCCCAGACTTATAGCCCGTCTCACTTTCTTGGACGAGTTCAGGAAGGGTTACATTAACCTTATAGACTGCCTTGCCATCTTTCTCTGCTTCAGAAATGCTGTGAACTGGTAGGAGAATTTCCTTGGATTCGCTTGATTTGATCTTAACGAAGTAGGTAGACAGATCCGTAGGAATGGAGCTCATCGATACAAAACGCTTGTATTGGTCGTTTTCTTTATGATAAAACTCAACGGAATCAATATCACGGAAGGCAATCTTCTTGTATTCTAACTCAAAGTTACGACTGTCTGTTTCAAACTCAGTAAAGCTGCCATTATCCAGTTCATAAGTCAACTTGGTTTTTAGAGTGTAGCCTGTGTAGTAGTCTAGGTCACCAATCTTCAAGCGACCAGCAAAATTGGTAATCGGAAGAGTGCGAACTAGCTGATCTCCCTGATACAATTCTGCAGTCGCTGAACGGAAGGACTGGGTCTGGTCTTCCAATCTATATTGGACCGTAACCGACTTATCATCAGCATTCTCAGTCAGACTTAGAATGGAAATAGTCGGCTTGACTTTAGGCACTCCATTTAGAGCTTCTTTGGCTGCTGTCAGGCTAGCAAGAACTTGGTTGACTTGCACTTGTGTAGCAGTATGATTGTTCAAAACTCCCTCTGCCTTGGTCAATTCGTCAGTATAAGCTGTCTGCTTTTCTGAATCAGCATTCTTATATTTAACCGAGGTTTTAACCGTTGGATTTAAATCGTACTCAGTCTGAAGAGCCGTTTTAACAACTTCAAGTCCACTTAATTGCGCCTTGGCTTGATTGATTTGTTCCACCAGTTGGTTGACTTCTGCTTGGCTGGCTTGGGATTGGCTCAAAATCGCTTGACCTGCCGTCAAAGCAGCATCATAGTTAGCTTGATGACTCTGACTATCGTTGAAATAACGGGCCTGAGCTTTAATCTGATCCGCTTCTGCCAAGAGATTATGCAGTGAAATTAAATCGAACTCCTCTAAAGCGTCTGCTTTCGGTGCATCATTTGGTACCATGCTTGGTTTAGCAGTTCCGACTTTGACGATCTGTGTTACGGGCGCCAAAGTTTCTTCATTAGACAACTCTTGACGATCCACCTCTTGACCGTTAGAACTGTAGACGCGAGTCTTAATCGTGCGCTCACCTTGGACTCCTGGAGTTGTGATTTGGCGGGCATCTCGAACAAGCTCATCCGTTTCTTCTTCACGAATGCTAAAGTTGATTTTTTCTACGCGCGTTTCGTCAGTATAAGTCAACGGATACTCTGGCAAAGCATCTACTTTCGGCGTTTCACTCGGTACCATGGTTGGCTTAGCTGTTCCGACTTTGACAATTTGCGTTACCGGAGCCAAGGTTTCTTCATTAGACAATTCTTGGCGATCGATTTCCTGACCATTGGAACTGTAGACACGAGTCTTAATCGTACGCTCACCTTGGACTCCTGGAGTTGTGATTTGGCGGGCATCACGAACCAATTCATCCGTTTCTTCTTCACGAATGCTAAAGTTGATTTTTTCAACGCGCGTTTCATCTGTATAAGTCAGTGGATACTCTGGCAGAGCCTCTGTTTTCGGCGCTTCGCTCGGTACCATGGTTGGTTTAGCTGTACCAACTTTGACAATTTGCGTTACTGGAGCCAAGGTTTCTTCATTTGAAAATTCTTGACGGTCAACAACTTGACCGTTAGAACTGTAGACACGAGTCTTAATGGTACGCTCACCTTGGACTCCTGGAGTTGCAATCTGACGAGCATCTCGAACAAGCTCATCCGTTTCTTCTTCACGAATAGTGAAGTTAATTTTCTCAACCCGAGTTTCGTCGGTATAAGTCAACGGATACTCTGGAAGAGTTTCTGCTTTTGGTGCTTCATTCGGTACCATGCTTGGTTTAGCCGTGCCCACCTTGACAATTTGCGTTACTGGAGCTAGAGTTTCCTCGTTGGACAACTCTTGGCGATCAACCTCTTGACCGTTAGAACTGTAGACGCGAGTCTTAATCGTGCGCTCTCCCTCAACACCTGGAGTTGTGATTTGACGAGCATCTCGAACCAATTCATCCGTAGTTTGCTCTTCAATGTTGAAGGCTATTTTCTCTACACGAGTTTCGTCGGTATAAGTCAGTGGATATTCTGGCAGAGCGTCTACTTTTGGTGCTTCGTTCGGTACCATAGTTGGCTTAGCCGTGCCGACTTTGACAATTTGTGTTACCGGAGCCAAGGTTTCTTCATTAGCTAACTCTTGACGGTCAACCTCTTTACCGTTAGAACTGTAGACACGAGTCTTGATAGTTCGTTCGCCTTGGACACCCGGAGTTGTGATTTGACGACTTCCCTCTGGAAGCTCATCTGTATATTGCTCCTCAATGTTGAAGGCTATTTTCTCTACGCGGGTTTCATCGGTGTAAGTTAGCGGATATTCTGGCAAAGCGTCTGCTTTCGGTGCTTCATTCGGTACCATGGTTGGTTTAGCAGTTCCGACTTTGACGATCTGTGTTACGGGCGCCAAAGTTTCCTCATTAGACAACTCTTGGCGGTCAACCTCTTGCCCGTTGGAACTGTAAACACGAGTCTTAATCGTGCGCTCACCCTCAACACCCGGAGTCGCGATTTGACGACTTCCTTCTGGAATTTCATCTGTATATTGCTCGTCAATAGAAAAATCAATCTTTTCTATTCTAACCTCATCATTTGTAGTCAATTCCAACTCAGAATTCTCATGAATAGGAGCTGTATCAGGATTTGTCCCATATTCCGTTAGTTCTGGAATCTCTTGAACTGGAGGCTTATCAGAACTTGTGCCATATTCCGTCAATTCTGGAACTTCGTGAACTGGCGCTGTTTCTGGAGTTGTACCATATTCTGTCAGTTCTGGAGTCTCACGAACTGGAGACGTCTCAGGACTGGTGCCATATTCTGTCAATTCCGGAACTTCGTGAACTGGAGATGACTCAGGGTTTGTGCCATATTCTGTCAATTCTGAAACTTCATGAACAGGCGCTGTTTCAGGAGTTGTACCGTACTCTACTAATTCTGGAACTTCGTGAACTGGTGATGTTTCAGGAGCTGTACCATATTCTGCCAATTCCGGAACTTCGTGAACTGGAGTTTCTTTTGGTATCGAGTTAGTTGGACCTGTTCCAACTAAAATAATTTCAGAAACAGGTTCAAGCGTCACTTGATCAGAAATCATTTCGCTTTTTACGATTTCTTGATTCTCATGATAATGACGAGTCACCACTGTACGTTGACCTCGAACACCTGATTGTATGACTTTTGATTGACCTTGAACCAAGTCATCTGAATACTGGTATTGGGTCTGATAAGGGAGATCTTGAACCGACTTTTGTTCACTAATTTTTAATTCTGGCAATTCATGAACTGTTCCAAGGCGAGCGAGTTCTCTCTCCTTAGTAGCGATAGCTTCTCTCTCTTGCTCTGTCAGACCGTCTCCCTTATCCGAAACAATCTCTTTTGTATTCGGATTTGTTTCACTCGGTTTAAGCTCACTATCCTTCTCTTTCTCCATGTCCAGTGACGAATTTTCCTTCTGAGCAGAATGAGCTAAATGACTATCATTTTGTTCTTCATTCTTTAGATAACCGATATAGTCGTAACCGTCAATTTTCAATGGCGCTGGCAGTGCATCTCCAAGACCCAAGTTAAGACTTTGATTATATGCAGCGAGCTCGATATTCGTCACCGCCAAGACCGTTGGAGATAGCAGCATGGATCCCATCCCAGTTACCAACAAAATCGAAGATAAATACCTCTTCCCATTTCTGCCTCTAACAACTACAAGTACTAGTAATGCAAGACCCATCGCTGTAAAAGTTGATTCCCATAGGCCGGAGTGACCTGTCTTAGGCAATACTCCAGATGAATCCCCTTGAGTAGTCGGACGATAAACTAAATAATAGGTCTCTGAAGCATCCTCAACATACTTTGGAATCTCCCTTATCAAGGCACTCTTCTCTACCTCCGTCAATTCAGACTCCACTACGTAGTGGTATTTGACCTGAGCAGACTGCTGACTTTGAATTTCTGCTGCTTTCACAGAAGTCAAGCCCCCAGCCATTTGCCCATTCAAAAAGAAGCTTCCAATAGTCGCTGAAACGAGCCCGATAGACAACTTTCTGAAAGAAAAGCGCTGTCGTTTTTCTCCATAAAACTGATGTTTCATTCTAAAGATTTCCTTTTCAATATATTATTCAATCCTTTCTATTCTACCTGATTTCACTTGATAACTCAAATTTTTTGTCACAATTTTTAGAAACAACACATCTTTTTAAAAGTACCAAAAAATGACCTCTCTTTTTAAAAACATCTCAAAAAATCAACTTAAAACTCTTCCTAAAAATGTTAGATTTACTCCCTTTGTCCTAAACTTTTTCCAGCAAAAAAAGAGAGAAATGACTTCCTCTCTTTTTCCTTTTCATCTCATCTTAAACTATGAGAAGACATATTTCTAATCTGATTATTTGGCTTCAAATCCTTCTGCAACTGCATCCGCAAAGTTTTCTTCTACGATGCTTGCACAGTGGTCACAGATGACTGCATGGTAGCTACGATCTGTAGTGGTTGGATCGATACGACGGCAACGGTCACATACTTCACCTGTAGCACGTTCAACTGTGAAAGCTACATCCTCAAAGCTAACTGCACTCTCTGGAGCTACACCTTCTGCGATGGTCAATTCAGACACGATTAGAAGTTGAGCTACATTGCTGTTTACTGCTCCAAGAAGCGTTCTCACCACTTCATTTGGATAAACTGTCAAGTGTGCTTCAAGCGATTTACCGATTACTTTTGCATTACGTGCTTCTTCCAAGGCTTTTTGAGCTTGTCCACGGAAGTCCATGAAAGCTGCCCATGTATCCAAGATTTCTTCTTGGTTAGCAAAGGTTTGAGCTTCTGGTAATTCTGACAATTGAACGAAGTCTTCAGCTTCAAACTCAAGATAGGACCAGATTTCTTCCGCAGTGTGAGGAAGGATTGGAGTCAAAAGTTTTGTGATTTTAACAAGGATGTCATAGAAGACAGTCTGCATTTGACGGCGTTCGAGTGATTTGGCACCTTCGATGTAGACAACGTCTTTAGCAAAGTCAAGGTAGAAGGCTGACAAATCAACATTGATAAAGTTCACCAAGGCCTTGTAGATAGTCAAGAATTCAAAGTCCGCATAGGCATCACGAATGGTCTTCACAAGCTGGTTAAAGCGAATGGTCATATACTTATCAACTGAACGAAGTTCTTCGTAAGCTACTGTATCCTCAGCTGGGTTAAAGTCAGAAGTGTTGGCAATCAAGAAACGAAGGGTGTTACGAATCTTACGGTAAGTTTCAGAGACTTGGCTCAAGATATCTATAGAGATACGGACATCGTTGCTTGAGTCTACACTTGTTACCCAGAGACGCAGGATTTCCGCACCAAATTGTTTTTCAACGTCGCTTGGAGCAATGGTATTTCCAAGGGATTTAGACATCTTTTCACCTTTACCGTCAAGGGCAAATCCTTGTGACAAGATTTGTTTGTAAGGAGCAACGCCATGGTTGGCAACGGATGTGATCAATGATGAGTTGAACCAACCACGGTACTGGTCAGAACCTTCAAGGTAAAGATCTGCTGGATATTTGAGTTCTGGACGGTTGACCACTACTCCATTCCATGATGAACCTGAGTCAAACCATACGTCCATGATGTCTGTTTCTTTCTTGAACTCACCATTTGGTGAACCTGGATGTGTAAATCCTTCTGGCAAGAGGTCTTTAGCATCACGTTCCCACCAGATGAGAGAGCCGTGTTCTTCAAAGAGTTGAGCTACGTGCTCGATCGTTTCAGCTGTCATGATTGGTGTGCCATCTTCAGCGTAGAAGATTGGAAGGGGAACACCCCAAGCCCGTTGACGAGAGATAACCCAGTCGCCACGGTCACGGATCATGTTGTAAAGACGCACTTTACCCCATTCTGAGTGGAATTTCACTTTTTCAATTTCGTCCAAGATTTCTTGGCGGAATTTTGATACAGATGCAAACCATTGTGGCACTGCACGCCAGATGATTGGTTTCTTGGTACGCCAGTCAAATGGATATGAGTGAGAGATTTCTTCTTGGGCAAGGAGAAGATTACCAAGTTTCTCGATAACAGTTGGTACCACCTTGTCGTAGAATTGACCTTCGAACTCAGCACCTGCATTTGCCATCATAATACCACGTTCGTTAACTGTTACAGCAACTTCAAGACCGTTGGCAACACCGACATTGTAGTCGTCCTCACCAAAACCTGGAGCTGTATGGACGATACCTGTCCCAGAGTCAGTCGTAACGTGGTCACCAAGGATTACCAACTCATCTACTGCTGTATCCCATGGGTGAGCTGTCACGATGTGGTTGAGTTCTTGCCCACGATAAGTCGCCAAGACTTGGACATCAGTCCAACCAAACTTTTCAGACAAACTAGTCAACAATTCTGAAGCAACCACAAACTTACGATCTTCACCAGATGGTTGAACGACCACGTAATCAATATCCGCTCCAACTGTCAATCCACGAGAAGCAGTGATGGTGAATGGAGTTGTTGTCCAAACAACAATATAGGTATCTGTATCGAGGACACCTTTACCATCTTTTACCTTGTTGGCATAGTAGAGAGAAGTTGAAACCAAGTCATGGTATTCAATTTCAGCTTCTGCAAGGGCTGACTCAGATGACCATGACCAGTAAACTGGCTTGGCACCACGGTAGATATAGCCTTTGTTGGCCATTTCACCAAAGACACGGATTTGAGCTGCTTCATAGTCTGGAGTCAAAGTCACATAAGGATTTTCCCAGTCACCAGAAACACCCAAACGTTTAAAGTCTTCACGTTGTTTATCTACTTGAGAAAGAGCGTACTCGCGGCAAAGTTTCAAGTACTCAACCAAGTCCATTTCTTTGCGTTTAACGCCTTGTTTTGCCAAGACTTGCTCGATTGGCAGACCATGAGTATCCCAACCTGGAATATAAGGGGCGTAAAATCCAGACATAGATTTCGAACGAACAATAATATCTTTGGAAATCTTGTTCATGGCATGTCCAACGTGGATATTTCCGTTTGCATACGGAGGACCATCATGTAAGGTGAAATGCGGTTTTCCTTGGTTCAATTCTTGACGACGTTGGTAAAGTTTTGCTTCTTCCCATTCTTTTTGCCAAACTGGCTCTTTGGTTGGAAGACCAGCACGCATTGGAAAGTCTGTTTTTCCAAGATTAAGGGTATCTTTGAGTTTCATTATATCTCCTTTAATTTAAAATGACAAAATAAAAACCACGATTCGCAAAAAGGACGAAAATCGTGGTACCACCTTTGTTCGAAAAAAGACAGCATCTCTTTTCCTCTTTTCCCGTAACGTGGGGAACGTCCAGTCTTACTGCTTTCAGACTGGATTGCTTGAGAGGATAATCTAACCACTAGGGATTGCAGGACTCGCACCATCTCCTGCTCGCTGAAAATATAGTTGGTTAGACCTTGTTCTCACTTTTTTTATAGGATAAGAACAGATTCTTTGTTTGCATCGTCCTCAGTTGCTGCAGTAGCTTCTACTTCAACTGACTCTTCATGCTGGACAATTTCTTCTGTATGTTGATTTTGTTGGGCTTCAAATTCAGCCAATTCTTTGTTGCCTGCCTCGATACGAGCTTGCAATTCTGCTACCTCTTCTGGAGTGAATTGACGAGTCATATCAATTGGTTCTTCCTCTGGTTGTAAAGATACTGATTCACCAAGAACTTCAGCAACTACCTCTTTAAAGGCTTCATCACTTGTTTGAAGGTAAGTAGCTGTTGGACGTAGAATATCTTCCCAATCAGATGATTCAACAATAGCTAACTGACTTTCAATCGTTGATTTAAGACGCTGATGGAATACACGGCTCTTATTCTTCAATTCTTCAGTCTCAACAGCGACTTTCTTAGCATTATCTGTTGCCTGACGGAGAATTTCGTTTGCCTTGTATTTCGCTTCTTCGAGCAAACGCTGAGCGTCTTGTTCAGCTTGTTGAATAATATTGTTTGAACGTTCTTGAGCAGCTTGTTTGACACGCTCAGCAGTATCCTGGGCAATCAAAACTGATTGGCTCAAGGAATCCTTCATTTCATCAAAGTAAGACAAACGTTCTTCCAAATTCTTGATGCGTGTTTCTTTGTCGTGATTGCTACGAACCAAGTCTTCATAATCACGAACAACGATATCAAGAAACTCGTCTACTTCTTCTGGGTCAAAACCTCTAAATCTTGTACCAAAGGTTTTATCTTTAATTTCTAACGATGTAATTGGCATACTTTTCCTCACTTACTTAATAATAATTGAATGCTTAATTTTATCTTGTCTCTTTTTGTCTGACCATTGTCTTTGACAACTTTCAAACGACCAAACTTTCTCACACTGATCAAATCTCCAACTGCGACCTGGTAATCAGATTTTTCAACAACATGATAATTTACCTGGACAGATTTTTTCTCAATCAGTTGGCTAGTTTGATTTCTAGATAATTTCAAGGCACTTGATAAGAGGGCATCCAATCGAAAACTCGAAACTAAAATTTCTCGTTCTCTATAATCAATTTTAGACAAAATCCTATCGGTAAAAGGACGTTCCTCCAGCGATACAGGAAGTCTGCCAATCTTTCTTATTCCATCCTGAAAAAGAGGAATGAAATCGCGATTGACAAAAATCTGTGCTCTCTTTTCATCTACCAAGATATCACCAAATAATTTACGGTCAATTCCTAGCTGATTGATGATTGTTCCCAATATTTTTCCATGACTCAGTTGTTCAAACTTACTCGGATAGCAAATCTCTAACAGGGTCATTTCAAAATCTGATATCTCCGGTTCAAAGTAATCTGGATAGAGAAGAACACGAACCGACTCAGTCGGAAAAAAATTACCGCTACTTTGACAACCCAGTCCATATGTCCCAGCTAGCACCCTCAAGATCTGTTCCTGATGGGGATTGATAAAAGGGCTAAGCACCGGTGCATAGGTATCTTCCACCCGCTTGATCCACTCCAATCCTTTATCAATAAAAGGAATATCTTCATGGGAAAAGTGCTGATAAATGGCTCTATTTGCTGTCATAGTAATAGGACTAGTCGTGTTAAGAGATTTCCAACAAACTGGATTAGAATAAGCGCAGCCCAAACAGTAAAATCAAGCCCTGCAAATTGCAGATTGAGCTTACGAAGAGGCTCGATAACTGGACGAGCGAGTCTGATGACTAAGCGTCCTAGCTGGCTTTCATAGGCATTTGGAAACCATGAAAGAAGAGCAAATGCAACGAGAATGATCGAGTAAATGCTAACTGCATTTTGGATTAAACGGATTAAGAAAATCATTATTTTGCTCTATTTCGTTTAATATCAAAACCAAACTCGGCGCTTTGTGATTCATCTGGAAGTTTGATATCTTCAATATTCACAATGACATTAACAGGAGTCAATAGATACATTGTGCTCGCAACTTTTTTCATATTTCCAGCCAAGACATGACGAGCTCCATCCAAGTAATCAAGGCAACGACGGGCTTGTACTTCTGTCATATATTGGAAATCGATCAAGATACTTTCATTTCCAGCTAACAAATTAACAATTTCAGTTGCATCTTCATATTTTCTTGGATAGCGAACGTCGATTGTTACTTTCTCATCAGAACGATGGCTTTGCATTGCCAATTCTTGTTGACGAGCATGTAAGCGAGTAATGTTTGCATCTTTTGCTGATCCTGACTGAGCAGGTGCTGGTAATTCCTTAGAAGTTGAGATGGCTGGACGAACTGTTTCCTCTTGTTGAGGCTGGTAGTTAGTTGTTTCCTCTCCATCTTCTGTGAAATAATCTATAAATTTATCGAATTTATCTTTTAAAGACATAGCTCTCTCCTATTTAAAAAATGCTGTACCGATTCGAACAAAGGTTGAGCCGAACTGAATGGCTTCTTTGAAATCACGACTCATTCCCATGCTGAGTTCTGTCATCGGTATATTAGGGATTTGTTTTTCTCTAATTTCTGCCTGCAGAGCTTGTGTTTCTTTGAAAATTTCTTTCAATTTCTCACTATCTGCCTCAAAAGGAGCCATGGTCATTAAACCAACATACTCAATCTGATCTAACTTAGCCAATTCTGGCAAAAGTTCTAGCAATTCTTCTTTTGAAAACCCATGCTTGCTTTCTTCCCCAGAAATATTGACCTGCAAGAAACACTTGATAACCTGGTCTCTTCTCTTTTGAATTTCCTGAGCCAATTTTAGGGAGTCTAAAGCATGAAAGTAATCCACATATGGGATTACTTCTTTTACTTTCCGTCTTTGTAGTGTTCCTATTAAATGCCAAGTGACTGGATAATCTTTCAAGGCCTGATATTTTTCTAAGAATTTATCAACTCGATTTTCACCTATATGACGGACACCAAGCGGAAGCAAGGCTTCCGCTGTTTGTATGTCTACATATTTTGTCACTGCAATAACTGAAACAGCATCTAAAGCACGGTTTGCTTCTAGACTAGCATCAGCAATCTGCTGAAATACTAATTCAGTATTTTTTTTCAAATTCATTGATTAACGATTTTTGAAGAATGGTGGAGTATCCAACTCATCTTCATCCTTTGAAACTGGTGTCTCAAAACGTTCTACCGGAGAAACTACTGAATCTGTTTGGCGAACAATTGATTCACGACGCAAATCCCAGTCTCCAAAAGCAGAAGCTTGGTTCGTTTCAAAGCGACGTGGACTTGATTTAGGCAATTCTGCTGTTTCTTCCAAATCGAATTGACGGTCAAAAGTATGAGACTGTGGAGTTTTAGCTGATGGACGGCCTGTTGTGTATGGCGCATGAGAACCAACTACTTTTTCCACTCGATCTTGACGAACACCTGTGGCTACAACGGTTACACGGATTTCATCCTTCATGCTTTCGTCGATTGATGTTCCAAGCCAGATGTTCACTCCTTGACCAGCTGCTTGGTTGACGATTTCTGAAGCTTCTTCCGCTTCAATCAATGTCAAGTCAAGACCACCCGTAACGTTGACGATGACATCTTCAGCACCATCAATAGTTGTTTCAAGAAGTGGTGAGTAAATCGCTTTACGAGCTGCTTCAACGACACGCTCTTCACCACTACCAATACCGATACCCATAAGGGCATTTCCTTTGTTTGCCATAACAGTTTTCACGTCGGCAAAGTCAAGGTTAATCAATCCTGGGTTCGTGATCAAGTCTGTAATTCCTTGAACACCTTGGCGAAGAACGTTATCTGCTTCACTAAGTGCTTCAAGAAGTGGTGTTTTCTTGTCAACAATCTCTAGCAAGTTATTGTTTGAGATAATCAACAAAGTATCAACATGCTCGCGAAGTTCGTTGATTCCTTCTACAGCGTACTGACCACGTTTGCTTCCTTCAAAACCGAAAGGACGAGTCACTACACCGACTGTAAGGGCTCCAAGATCTTTAGCAATACGTGCGATCACTGGGGCAGCACCTGTTCCAGATCCTCCACCCATACCAGCAGTGATGAAGACCATGTCTGCACCGCTGATTGCTTCAGTCAGAGCTTCTTCGCTTTCTTCTGCAGCCTTACGTCCAACTTCCGGACGACCTCCAGCACCCAAACCACGAGTCAATTTTGGACCAAGTTGGATAACTGTTTCTGCTTTCGTACTGCTAAGAGCTTGTACATCAGTGTTGGCTGCGATAAATTCTACACCAGCAACACCTTCGTCAACCATGCGGTTGATGGCATTACCACCACCGCCACCGACACCAATTACTTTAATAATTGCGCCTTGAGCTGCTGCTGTATCAAATGAAAATGTCATAATTTCTTATCCTCTTTTATTCATCAAACATGCTTCCGATCAAACCACGGAAACGTTCTGTTAGCTTCGGTTTACTTTGAGAACTTGCTTGGAATTCTTCCTTAGGAGCAACTGGAGCTTCCGCCACAGTTTCAGCTGGAGCTGCTTGTGTTGGACTTGGTTGCGCTATTGGATTCAAACGTTGATTTGGAATGCCAAAGTTTATTGGTTTTTGACGAAGGAATTCATCTCCTTTAACCGCTTTTTGAGCAAGAAGATTCACTTCTGTCAATTTACCAGCAAACTCAGACAAACTAATCACATGAGCAAATGCAGGGTTGCGAATTCCCACTTGGTTTGGTACGTGAAGTTTTACTCGAACACCAAATACTTCTTGGGCCAATTCAACAATTCCTGGCAAAATTGCATTTCCACCGATAAGGACGATACCACCCGGCAAATCTAACAAGTGTCTTCTTTCCAACTCTTGTTTGATTTGGTCAAAGATATGCTTGATGCGTGCTGAAATAATTTCTGCCAAGTAGCTTTCTGTCACTTCAACAGGTTCTACTTCACCGATTACTTCAACTTGGAAAGTTTCGTTACTTGCAAGTGGAACGTAAGCTTCACCGTAGTTGAGTTTCAAACTTTCAGCAATTTTTTGAGATGTTTTCAAGACTTTAGAAATGTCTTTTGTAACGTAATCTCCACCTTCTTGGTAGATGTTGGTGAATTGCAATTCCTGGTTACGGATAGTCGCTACAGTAGTTTGACCTCCACCCATATCGATGACAGTCGCACCAAATTCACGTTCACCTTCATTGAGAACGGAGTTCACGATTGCCAAAGGTGAAATAATCACATTATCAACATGAATACCTACACGCTCAACTGTCTTACGAAGATTGTGTAGAATTGTACGAGGACCTGTGTAAAGCAGACCACGCATTTCCAAGCGGACACCCATCATACCACGAGGGTCACGAATTCCTTGGAAACCATCCACGATGAATTCTTCTGGAATAAAGGTAATCACTTCACGATCAGGAGTCATGCTCTTAGTCAAAGCTGATTTGACAACATTTTCAACATCTTGGTCTGTGATTTCTTTAGTATCTGAAGTTACAGGAATCATTCCTTGTGTTGGTTCAACCTGCAAGAGGTTTGCTGGAAGTCCAACGTTAACAGACTTAATAGAAATACCAGCTTTCTCTTCTGCCTGTGTGATTGCGGATTTGATTGCTGAAGCAGCTGCTTCAATATCAACAATAATTCCGTCTTTTACACCTTTACTTTTGGCATTGCTAACACCAATTACGTTTACTTCGCCATCTCTATGCTCAGCTACTAGCACTTTAATTGAGCTAGTTCCGATATCTAAGCCTGTAAAAAAACCATCTCTAGTCATTACATCGCATCCTCTCTGTCTTCCAAGTTTCTCACTTCTATTTAATAACTATACTTGGGCATAGCTATTCACAGAATATTATAACACAAAAAATCTTATCGTGCTTAGATTTTGATATATTTTCTAGTCATTTTTTCACTTTTTATTTCAATTTTTTTATCTTAACAGTCTTATTTTAAAAAAGTATCGGTTTTTACAAAAAAGAAAGCTTAAAATTAAGCTTTCTTCACAAGTATTTTTTCTGCTTTCTGCTCTAAAAAAGCTTCTAATACTTTCTTTGTCAAACTAATAGCTGTAGCTAACACCAGCGACACAATCAGATAATTGGCCACTAAGCCATGATCACCAACCAATGGTGGCTTTGTCAAGAACCCATAATCTCCTCCAGTCACTAAATTAACCACAAAAATCAAAGCATTAAGTGAGAAGGTTAATAAAACAATCCTCTTAACATCCAATAATCGAGGGTCATACTGTCTAAATAAGTAAACCAAAGAATTTCCTAGAAGAGCTAGGTGACCAAAAATGAAAGATAGGATGGCTATGTGGGGAAAAGGATAGGCATCTGGTACTGGATAAACAAAAGCCGCCAGCGTTCCAAAGATTCCAAGTAGAGAAAAATATTGCTTGTACATTGACTTACCAGGAAGTAATAGCACTACAAACATCGCCATACGACAATGATAAAATGGTAAACTTTCTGACAGTGGCATGTGATTTCCCCAGTACCAACTGTAGAGAAGAATCAACTGAACAGCTTGTAAAATTTGGAAAAAACGTTGATAGACTTTTTTATCGTAATAGCGATAAGAAGCGTAGAAGGTCAAAGCTAATAACGTAAATAAACTTACATACCAGACAAGATCAAATTGGGGTGGTTCTGTGGCTTTCGTCGTAAAGAAAATATCCCATAAATTCATTTAATATTCCTCATTATTTCAAAATCTTCTCACATATTATACCATGTCAATCGAAAAAAATGAATTCAGAAATACGATAATAATCTTCTTAGTCAAGATATTGCTCTCTTTGTCTTTGATGAATCTGCCAAAGAATCTCCATTTGTTCTTTTGTGATGCGTTTTTCAGATAAGACTGGCAATTGGTCAATGGCAAAAAATTGAAGCTCAGCAATCTCTTGATTTTCTTGAAATTGTCCACCAAGAAGCTTACATTCAAAGACAAACTTTGCATATTGTTTGCTCTGCAGTTGGAAACGATTGGTATCAAAAACTGCAAGTAACCTTTTAGTTTTTGCTGTAAAACCGGTTTCTTCTTCAATTTCTTTAAGAATATTTTCGGTTGGAGAATAGCCAACTTCACCAAAACCACCTGGCAAAGCCCAACTATTCTCTCCTTTTCCTCTAACTAAACAGACTTTTTCATCCTCAACAATCCAAGCGCGGACGTCCATCAGAGGAGTTGCATAAGCAGAAGTTGGTTTCAAGACTTCTGCAACTTCTTCTGCATCGAGGTCTGATACCTGATTCAACATTTCAGATAACAGACTTCGCAAGTCCTCGTAGCGATCACGGTCGAAAGGATCTTTTGTAAAGGTTAATCCAGTATCCGTAATGGCTAGCATTCTTTGCAGATACTTGGTAAAATCACTTGCATTCATTTTCTAAACTTTCTACCAACTTGGCTAGATTCATGGAGTTAGAGCCTTTGAGCAAAATTTGGTCATTGACTCCGAGGTTTTCCTTGACCTGCTTTATCATAGACTCAAATTGATCTTCGTCAGCTGTTTTCTTAAAGTAGAATACATGACCGATTGGGAACATTTGACTGGCAAGTTGAGCCAATTCTGCAATATCTTCTCCATAGAAAATCACGGTATCCAGCACATCTGGCGATAGGCTCAAAATCATCTGGTTATGGAGTTGGACTGACTGGTCGCCGAGTTCCTTCATATCTGCTAGAACAGCAATTTTCTTGCCTCCTTCGTTGGCTGGGATGGCAGAGAATGTCTCCAAAATCAACTTCATAGCAGTGGGATTGGCATTGTACACATCTGATAGGATATCTGCTCCATTGGCCGCTTTCTTCCACTCGGTTCGGTTACGCGTCAATTCTAGGTTCTGAAAGGCCTGACGAATCTGCTCTTCTAACACTCCTTCTTGAAGAGCCACATAAGCAGCAATCATAGCATTGGTGGCATTGTACTTACCTGTCACTGGCAAATCGAGGGCTTGTACCAAGAAATTCGCCTTAAAGGTCAGACTATCCTTGCGCTCAATCAAGTCGGTGATTTCCAGCTCTGCTCCTTGCCCAAAACGGACCACTTTTTTATCTGTAGGCAAGTAGTTCTCTACAATCGGGTCAGCTGGTGCCAAAAGCAAAGAACCTGGTGCCATACCATCAGCAATTTGCATTTTCCCTTTAGCAATCTCCGAACGGTCTTTGAAAAAGGCCAAATGAGCCTCTCCAACCAAGGTCACGATGGCTGTCTTAGGATGAGCCAATTCAGACAAGAGATGGATATCCCCCAAGTGATCCTGCCCCATCTCCAAGACCAACTTTTCTGTTCCTTCAGGCATGTGGAGAACTGTGTAGGGAAGGCCAATCTCGTTATTGTAATTGCCCTGAGTTTTGTAGGTCTTGTAGGTTGTTGACAGTAAATTCGCCAACATATCCTTGGTCGTCGTCTTGCCATTTGAACCCGTAACGGCAAAGACATCAACAGCCGTTTTCTCAAGATAGTAGGCTGCGAGGGTTTGAAAGGCAGTCAACACGTCGTCTACTAGAATGTAGGGATGATTTGCAACCTCTTTCTCAGACAAGGTTACTGCTGCACCATTTTCAAAAGCTGTTTCGATAAAGTCATGACCATCGCGCGCACCTTTGAGTGGCACAAACAAATCTCCCGTCCCAATCAAACGACTGTCAAACTCAGCTTTTTCTAACTGGGCATCCGCAAAAAGACTAACATCATTTTTAGCTCCAACAGCTTGGGCAACTTCATGGATTGTTAATTTCATTTCTACTCCTTTAAAAAGGGTTGAAGTCCGAGAACTCGACTCACCTTGCAGTGATAGTTCCGGCTTCTACCCTCCTTTCATTTTATAGCAAATGCGCTTCGCGCTTGTCAAAACTTTGCTTAGCAAGGTCAACCAAATGCTCGATTAGTTCTGGGTAGCTGATTCCCATATTGTCCCAAAGTAGTGGATACATAGACCACTGGGTAAAACCTGGCATGGTATTAAGCTCGTTTAGGAAAATCTCGCCCTTATCTGTATAGAAGAAATCACAACGAGACAGACCGAGGCCACCGATTGCACGGAAGGCTGTTTCTGCATTATGACGCATGACAGCTACTACATCATCACTAATCTTGGCTGGGATGTCCATGGTAATCTTGTTATCGATATATTTGGCATCGTAGTCATAAAAGGCAACATCCTTGACCACTTCACCAGGAAGCGTGCTCTTCACATCGTAGTTGCCCAAGAGACCAACCTCGATTTCACGGGCATTCGCCCCTTGCTCTACCAAGACACGGCTGTCATATTGGAAGGCAAGTTCCAAAGCTTGACGGAGTTCCTCTTGGTTTTCAGACTTAGAAATACCGACACTTGAACCCATATTGGACGGCTTCGTGAAGACTGGATAAGTCAATTTTTCTTCAACTTCAGCGATTTTAGCAGTCACATCATCACCTTCGACGATGGCCACATAAGGTACTTGGGCAATCCCGGCAGACTCCAAGACACGCTTAGTCGTAATTTTATCCATGGCAAGGCTGGATGACAAGATGTTACAACCAACGTAAGGCATTTTCAAAACTTCCAAGAATCCTTGAACAGAGCCATCTTCTCCCATCGGACCATGAAGAACCGGAAAGACCACTGCGCCTTCTTCGTAGATGGCACTTGGCGCTATTTTCTTATCCCAATCAATAGTTTCATTGGTCATGAGACGATCTTCTTGACCTGGAGTCTGGCTAAATTCTTGCGTTTTGATAAAGTCACCTGACTGGCTGATGAAGAAAGTCTTGACTGTGAAACGGTCGTAGTTGACCGCACGCATCACACTTTCAGCTGAAAGGACAGAGACTTCACGCTCTGCACTACGCCCACCGTATAAAAGAATAATCGTTTGTTTCATATTACTTGTCCTAATTCTAATAGAATACTCGTTCTTTAGTATATCATATTTGCTTCTTTTTTGAAACTTGAACATGGTACTAGAATTCAAGAAACATAAAAGGAGACCAATAACATCAAAGTCGGTCTCCTTAATTTTCTTATGAATAAATTTAGTTCGTAAATTGTCTACTCCTACAACTCTGTCCGATTTTCAATGGCTCGTAAGAGTGTGACTTCGTCCGCATACTCGATATCAGCTCCCACGGCTAGTCCTCGTGCTAGGCGAGTGACCTTGATACCAGCTGGCTTGAGGAGACGAGAGAGATACATCGATGTCGCTTCTCCATCCGCTGTCGCATTGGTTGCCACAATCACCTCTGAAACCTCACTATCCATAAGACGGGTCATGAGACTCTTGAGGTTGATATCGTCTGGGCTGATACCATTCATCGGAGAAATGAGGCCGTGCAAGACGTGATAGAGTCCGTGGTATTCTTGGATGTTTTCCATAGCAGCCACATCGCGACTATCCTCTAGCACCAAGATGGTTGTCTGGTCTCGAGTCGGGTCCGTACAGATAGAGCAGGGGTCATCATCAGTCAAGCGACCACAGATGGAACAATAGGTCAATTCCCGTTTAGCAGACAGGAGATTTTTGGCAAATTCATTGACATCATCATCAGACATTCCAATGGTATAGAAGGCTAGGCGGGTAGCCGTTTTGATTCCGATACCTGGTAACTTTGAATAGCTATCAATCAGCTTGGCAATAGGTGTTGGATACAGCATAAGTTCCTTTCTAATTCATTGGATGGTGTTGGTGATAAAGATTGATAATGTCTCGCGCAATTGAAGGTCCGACACCGTTTGTAAGGTTGGTATTATGAGGAAAGACGACTGCGACCGCGATTTGAGGATTTTCGGTCGGTGCATAGGCGACTGCGTTGGTATTATTGGCTTTTTGACCGCCATTAACGTAACTTTCGGCAGTACCCGTTTTCCCGCTGATGGAAACGGCTGCGCCATTTGAAAAGGCACGACCAGTTGTCAGAGCACTCGTTCCATGCGAAACTTGATAGAAACCTTGCTGCAAGATAGCCATATCTGATTCTGAGATATTGACCTTGTTTAGTTCCTTAGTGGCTGTTTCTTGAACCAGACTGCCTAAGCCACCTTGGTCATTGTTTCCATAAACTCCTTCAACGATGTGAGGAGCCAAACGTACGCCATTGTTTGCAATGGTTGCGACATACTGGGCTAATTGCATCGGTGTGTAGTTATCAAACTGACCAAAAGCATTAGTTAAATAATTAGCCAAGTCAAATTTTTGGGGGATAAATCCTGTCGATTCATCTGGCAAGTCAATCCCTGTAGCAGCACCCAAACCATACTCACTAAAAGTTGCGCGTAGTTTTCCCATGGCAGACTCTAGTTGGTCGGTCTTAACTGTCATATCCGGTTGATAGGTTTGGCCCATCATTCCTAAGGCAGTTTGAATCATATAGGCATTGGATGAGTATTCCAAAGCCTCGACTGCTGTAATCGGGAAGGAACCGTAAGCAAGAGTATACCAAGAATTGATAGGGGCAGAACCTTGGAAAACGATTGGTTGGTCTGTCAAGGTTTGGTTGCCTGACAAGACCCCATTTTCCCAACCAGAACTGATGGTTGCCGCCTTAACGACAGACCCTGGTACAAAAACATTGGTCACTGTTCCTAGTGAGTCTGGTGTCAAGTCTCCTGTTTCTAGATTGTGTTTAATTCCTGACATTGCCAATACAGCACCTGTCTTAGGATTAAGGGCTACAGCGTAGACTCCTTCAGAGTACTTTGCTCCACCGTTACCCAACTCTGAGTTGAAGTAGCTCTTGAGTAGGTCGTCCACACCATTCTGGAAAGCTAGGTCAACCGTTAACTTGATGTTGTTTCCTTTGCTTCCTTCTTCGACATTTTCCACACTTTCCATATTTCCGTGTTTGTCGAGGTGAATTTCTTTAACGGAGCGTTTCCCTTGAAGAACATCTTCATATTGCTTTTCAAGATAGGAAGTTCCCACTCGGTCATTGAGAGAATACCCTTTTTTGAGATAAGCATCAACTTCCTCAGCCGGAAGTCCTGACTTCTCATTTGAAACGCTACCAACGATTGTTGATAAAGATGTATCCAGTACTTTACGATCCCATGAGGTTGAAATGCTGATACCTGGTAATTCCTTGGACGCTGACGCAACGAGAGCAACTTGGGTATCATCTAAGGCATCCGTAGAAATGGTACCCGTCGCAAAATTTTCAACGGCATTGAGCTGACTAAATAGATAGATTTCCTTTTTCTGGTCATCTGTATAATTAAGTTGACTCACGTCAATGCTTTCAACCGCATTATTGTAAAGTGTCGCTTCCGATAAGCGGTTCCCATCTGAATCCAGGCGTTTATCACTTGGCAAGGATTCGACTGTTTTTTTGTAAATATCCTGGTCCGCCAAGTAGTAGTCTGCAATCTGTCGATCTGTCAGATCAGGAGAGGTTACATTTACATATGTGAGAAGTTTCTTGGCTGTCTCCTTCAATTCAGCTGCCGTCATTTTATTGTTTCGTGTGAAAGAAACAACCTGCTTGACAGTATTTTCTACCAAGGGTTTCCCTGCCGCATCATAGATCTGTCCACGAGCTGAACTGGTTGTTACCCTTGTTTGGCTGGCTGAGGCCAATTTTGTTTCATAAAAATCTTTATTGAGCACCTGCATGTATAACAAACGACCAATAATGGCCATAAAGAGCAGGATGACAATCGCAAATAGTAAATTAAGCCGAATCGGAATCGAATGGCTATTAAATTTTCTCATACAACTAAGACTCTTTTCTAGAAAAATTCCCGATTTCCACCTTTATTTTCCCTAAAATAATAGAGTAAACAGGTGAATCTCAGTACATTTCATTGTACCATATTTTACGGAGAAACTCTTGGAAAAGTCGAAGCATTTTTTGACTTTTAACTGAAAATGCCTTTTTATTTGGTTATCCTATTTTCTATGATATAATGATAGTAATAGTTAGGAAAGCGTTAACTTTTAAGACTTTGACTCATAAAAAGGAGCCTCATGAACAAGCCAGATATCGCAACCATAATCGACCTCCATTTTGAAGAATTAACCGAGCTCGAGCAAGAAATCGCTCGCTATTTTTTACAAGCTGAAACAATCCAAGATGATCTCTCTTCTCAGCAAGTTACCCAGAAATTACATATCTCCCAAGCAGCCTTGACCCGCTTTGCCAAAAAGTGTGGTTTTACAGGCTACCGAGAGTTCGTCTTTCAATACCAGCATCAGGCTAGTAAACCGGACACTCATTCGCACAAACACAGTCCCTTGACCAAACGTGTTTTGCGAAGCTACACTATCATGCGAGAACAAACACAGGATTTGATTGACGAAGAACAACTGGAACGAGTCGCCCAATCAATCGATGACGCTGAACGAGTTTACTTTTTCGGGACGGGAAGTTCTGGTCTGATTGCCCGTGAGATGAAACTCCGTTTTATGCGATTAGGTGTGGTCTGTGAAGCTTTGACCGATCGGGATGGCTTTGCTTGGACGACCAGTATCATGGATGAAAACTGTCTGGTACTTGGCTTTTCCCTATCAGGAACTACCCAATCCGTCCTCGATAGTTTGTTGGATGCCAAGGAAATGGGTGCCAAGACCATCCTCTTTACCAGCGCACCAAACAAAAACAGTCAGGCCTACACCGAAACGGTCCTTGTGGCAAGCCATAGTCAATCTTCTTACATCCAGCGTATTTCCGCTCAACTCCCTATGCTCATTTTAATAGATTTGATTTATGCCTACTTTTTAGAAATCAATCGCGAGAGCAAAGAAAAAATATTTAACAGCTATTGGGAAAATAAAAAACTCAACGGCTATCGTAGACAAAAACGCGTTAGAAAATCCTAGTTTGGTTGGACCAAACTAGGATTGTTTTGTTTTGAAATGGTAATAGGCACCCAACATCCCTGCGGTATTTTGGTGATGGGCAAATTCTAATCGTAAAATAAAACGAGCTATTCTCCAGAAGTACGTTCTATAGTATCATAGTTTAATGCAGAGTGTAGCGATGTAGTCATTTCCATAACGTGACAATCGATGTCTTTTGTCACACGATTCATAAAAATCGATCATAGCGAGACCGTTTTTTAGTTGTCCTCTAATCTGACTTTCTAAAGTATGGCTAAATTCATATCCATATTCTGGATTGATGGTAATTTTGTCTTCCTCTTCAAGCTCTCTTGAATTAAAAGGGATTGAAAACTTTAACAGTAATTCCTCATCGGGTTTGTCCCATACAGTGTCAGCATCATACATGTAGATCCAAGGATTCATGAATCCGACCATTAACAAACCGCCCTTTTTCAATACTCGAGAGGCTTCTTTATACATGTTTTCTAAATCTTCTATGTATACATTTGAAACTGGATTAAAAACAATATCAAACGTTTCATCTTCAAATGGGAATGGTTTTGTCATATCGCCTTGAACGGTATTGATTTTTAAGCCTTCTCGTTTTGCAACCATTTCATCTCTTTCTAATTGTGATTTAGAAAAATCCATGATGGTGACATCATAACCTTTTGCAGCAAAAACGGGACCCTGCTGTCCACCACCACAAGCTAACCCTAATATCTTTTTCCCGTTTGCTTTTTCAAACCATTCTATCGGAACTTTTTTCCCAACAGTTAAGGCAACAGAAATTGGATACTTTCTAGCTTCTTCTAGTTCTTCATGTGTCAGTGGCTCAGTGTAGTCATTTTTTACATTATTCCATCTATCTTCATTTAATTTTATATAATCATTCATCTTACAATCTCCTCGTAATTTTATATGATTTCGATTTCAGGTGAATCAGTTGCCATTACATTTTTTCACCTCTAGAAATTCTAATTTGTCATTTTTTCGTCCATTTTATTATATCATTTTTCCATTTACTCAAGCTAAATATCAATTAAATGGATGATAGAATTGCTCTCTCCTTAACTTCTTATGCAAGGTAGTTATTTTCTCCTAGTTTCTCACGATTACCTCCTTTGGCTCAAATTTTTCAATAAAAAAAGAATTAAGCAAAACAGTTTTCACTCAAGTAGTGATTCAGTGTTTTTCTTAATTCTATAGCTCCAAACTAGGATTGTTTTGTTTTGAAATGATAATAGGCTCCCAACATCCCTGCTGTGTTTTGGTGATGGGCAAATTCTAATCGTGTTTTTTCAGCTAGACTTGGTACCAAGGCCGCCTTCAAGGCTGTGCGGATCTTTGGTTTGAGGATAGCCTCTTGCCCCATGATACCGCCACCGAGAATGACCACTTCTGGATTGGCAACGTAGCAAATATTTGCCAGACCTTTTCCTAAATAGTCTACCATGCGGTCAATCCCAGCCATACAAATCTTGTTTCCTTCAGTAGCTTCCTTGAAAATACGTCGGCCATTCCACTGATCAACTGAATCTCCATGAGCTGTTGCTACATGCTCAACCAAGGCTGTCGTAGAAGCAAGATCCTGAAAAGCTCCATCCTGCATGTGCATGTAACCGACTTCGCAGGCCGAATTGCTAAATCCATGGAAGACTTTCCCATCCATAATCAAGCAACCACCGATACCGGTTCCAATGGTCAAGCAAAGTGTGACACTCGCTCCCTTGCCTGAACCAGATACTGCCTCAGCCAGACCTGCACAGTTGACATCATTTTCAATCTCACAAGGGATATTAAAGCTCGTCTCAATTTCCTTCTTGAACTGGGTTCCTGCATAGTTGGGAATCTGAGGACCAGCATAGAAAATCTCACCCTTATCAGGATCCACCATTCCTGCAGAAGAAATGGCAACACCTGCTACTGGGCCTTTTTCTAAATAGCTGGCTACGATATCTTTTGTCTTTTGTAAGATATGAGGTCCACCCTTATGCGCCTCGGTTGGCATTTCATGCGATTCAACAAGTTGGCCTTCTTGGTCAATCAAACCATATTTGATGTTGGTTCCACCGATATCAATTGCAACGTAGTGTGTCATAAATACCTCCTTATGGATTAGAGGAAGCGCTCCTTGGTTTCACGAATCAAGGCTGCAGCTGCTTCTACAACTGGGCGATCTTCTTCGGTTACTGGCGTCAATGGCGAACGAACTGAACCAATGTTCAAGCCTTCATTGATCTTCAAGACTTCCTTAATCACACCGTACATATTTCCATGTGCAGAAGTGAGTTTGCCAATGATTGCATTGATAGCGTACTGCAATTCACGCGCTGTCTCCAAGTCTTTCTCAGCAATCAACTCATTGAGTTTCAAGAAGAGTTCTGGCATCGCACCATAAGTACCACCGATACCAGCTTTGGCACCCATGAGACGGCCACCTAGGAATTGTTCATCTGGACCGTTAAAGACAATGTGGTCTTCTCCACCAAGGCTGACAAAGGTTTGGATATCTTGAACTGGCATAGAGGAGTTCTTCACACCGATAACACGTGGATTCTTCAACATTTCAGTGTAGAGACTTGGAGTCAAAGCAACACCTGCCAATTGAGGAATATTATAAATCACATAATCTGTGTTTGGAGCTGCAGAACTGATATCATTCCAGTATTTAGCAACTGAGTACTCAGGCAAGCGGAAGTAAATCGGTGGGATTGTTGCAATAGCATCTACTCCCAAGCTTTCCGCATGGCGAGCAAGTTCCATACTGTCTTTAGTATTGTTGCAAGCTACGTGAGCGATAATAGTCAATTTGCCCTTAGCAACTGCCATGACTTCTTCCAAAATCAACTTGCGGTCCTCTACGCTTTGGTAGATACATTCACCAGAAGAACCGTTGACATAGAGACCTTGAACTCCCTTATCAATAAAGTATTGAACCAAGGCACGCGTACGCTCTGGACTGACTTCTCCTTGATCATCATAACATGCGTAGAAGGCTGGAATGACACCTTCGTATTTTTTCAAATCTGACATAGATTTTCTCCTAAGATTTCTTTTTTCTGCTGAGAGCAGTTCTATTTTTTACAAGTTTAGTATACACCTTGTGAAAATCGCTTTCAATATCTTGTATACACTTAGATTTTAGTTTCTACTTGTATTTTAGAAACTGTAACGATTGAAAGTAGTTTCAGAAACAAACCATCCTACTGGTATTTGGTGAAGATTTTCTCCATCAAACCTGCTTGGAGAAAGACCAGCAAACCAAAACCAAAGAGGATAAAGGCTGACCCACCCAAAAGGAGAGTGAAGGCGGATAGATAAAGAACCATCACAATGAGAAAGAGAATGGCTAACATGAGGAAGAACCATGGAAAGTTAAAACTTGCCAAGATAAGCCCTTTTTGCAACACTTCTTTCCAAGACAAATCATAGCGCGCAGCAATGGGATAACTAGCCAACATCACGAGAGTGAGGAAGATGAGAATCCCCAAACAAATAGCTTTCACAATCTGGAAAGGCAAAGCAGTCTGACCCCAGAAGATATAGAGATCTAGAAGGCTTAATGACACAATGCCTAACTCCAGCAAACCTAACTGGAAACCCAGTTTCAGATTTTGCTTGAAGGCTCTTAGATAGGTTCTGAAAACTGGAACTCGTCTGCTTCTCTTAATCTCGAACATGGTCTCGTAAAGGCTGATTTTCGCCACTCCAATCGTCACGATGGGCAAACAAGAGACGACAAAAAGAAGATTGACTGTCACGATATTCAAGACCTTCTCACTGAAACGCATGAGAAAATTATCTGTATCAAATGCTGCCTTGATAAGGCTTACTCCTTTTTGTGCCATGTTTACTCCTCCTGATTCTTTTAATCAATCAAAATTTTAAAGAGATATTTGCGAACCTTCTCTTCCATACCTGCATAGCCATTTGGCTGGTGCGGTTCTCCTGGGAAGAAAATTGCAAAATTGTGATAACCCAACAAGAGTGGGTAGCGTTCATGACAATGGACAAAGCCAATGTCACTCGCTTCATCGAATGCTACTGCCTCGTCTTTGATACGTGAACCGTAGCTCGAATATTCATGTCCTTCTACCAGCAAATGCAAATCTGCATAGTTCTTATGGTGCTCAAACTGATCATTTTCAGCTTGATTGAGGACATTTTCCTGAACAACTAGAAAGACCTTGTCCCCGTCAATCTCATACTTACCAAGTTCGAAAGAATCCTTACGGTGCTGATAGAGATAGTCGATAGCCTTGTCTAGATTGGGATGGATCCCCTTGTAAAAGGTGATGTTTTTCAAATCGTCAAAAATCATACTGTTTCCTTCGTTTCTGATAGTTACTATTTTTCAGTTTCGAATTATCCTTTCTCTATTTCCCTGTAACAGTGCGGACGGAAGCAAATTCCTTCGGAATTTCATTCCTAATTTTTGAGCCTTTTGCTCTTTCATCGTCAGTCTCAAAAATTCCGTCTAAGATAAGCGTTAATTGCTTATCCTAGATACCACTAAAGCGGGAAATAGCTACCATAAAACGAACCTACTCTAACTAGTATCTTGAAAAGAGTTCATTCTTAAGTTTATAAGTGTCTGACAAAACTTCACGAAGTAACTGCATACTCTCCATTTTGTAGACACTTATAACTCTATATTTCCATGGCATGTCAAGACCACTTCTGCAATCTTGATACACTAATTTACTTTTCTTAACCTTTGACCGCTCCCATAGTAATCCCTTGAGTGAAGGATTTTTGGAAGACAAGGAAGACGGTTACGATTGGCACGGCTGCAAGAGCTGCACCTGCCATGATCAAACCATAGTTGGTTGCCATTTCGGCCTGCATGGTCGCAACCCCGAGTGAGATAGTCAAGTTTTGACGTGAAGTCAACATAACCAACTGCATAAAGTAGTCGTTCCAAGTATTGATGAAGGTAAAGATCGCAAGGGCTGCAAATCCTGGTTTCACAATAGGGAAGGCTACGCTCCAGAAGGT
Organism: bacterium; assembly: GCA_905221255.1. Lineage (GTDB taxonomy): Bacteria > Bacillota > Bacilli > Lactobacillales > Streptococcaceae > Streptococcus. Next base: position 90,692 of record CAJNCL010000003.1, on the reverse strand, counting down.
ACGAATTTCACCACAACCGTCGATTTTAGCTGATTCAAGCAATTCTGTCGGGATATTTTCACTGAACTGTTTCATGAGGAAGACCCCAAATGGCCATCCGATCAAAGGCAGTATAACTGCCCAAAGAGTATCGTGAATTCCCATGAAGTTGACGATACGTACCAATGGTACAAGGACAACTTGTTTTGGAAGCGCCATGGCAGCGATAAAGACTGCAAAGAGAATGCGCTGACCATAGAAACGTTTTTTAGCCAAGACATAACCTGCTAGAGAAGAGGTTGCACAGACTAAGAACATGGTTACCAGTGAGATAAATACAGAGTTCCACATCCACTGCATAGCAGGGTTTTGCACCATGAGTTGTTGGAAGTTCTCCATGGTTGGCATTTTAGGGAACCACTGTGGCGGAATCATAATGGTATCCGGCTGTGATTTGAAGGCCCCTGTCAAGATCCAGTAGAATGGAAAGATGAACAGCACGGTCAACAAGAGCAAGATAATCGTTGAAATAACAGTAAAAGCTGTTAAGGGTTTCTTTTGTGTAGGTTGCATAACTGTCTCCTTTCTTTAGTATTCTACGTCGTTTCCGAGGATCTTGAATTGAGCAAAGCTGACAATGGCAATCATCACTGCTAAGAAGACACCAATGGTATTTGCATAGCCGTATTCTGTCAATTGGAAGGCTTTTTCGTAAAGGTAGTACATGAGTGTACTTGTTGAATAGTTTGGACCACCAGAAGTCAAGAGCTGAATCAAAGCGAAACATTGGAATGAGTTGATGGTTGTAATAATCGCGATGTAAAGAGTTGTTGGAAGGAGGCTAGGCCATTTGATCTTCCAGAAGACTTGAAACTCAGTCGCACCGTCTACACGCGCTGCTTCAACTAGTGAGTTATCAATATTCCCCATGGCAGCGATATAAAGGATAATCGGTTGACCAACAGATGTTGTCAAAAGGATGATCATAATCGCTAGCAAAGCCCAGTTTTTGTCACCCAGCCAAGAAATGTTTTGACTGATGATATGGCTTGACTTAAGGACAAAGTTTAGAATCCCTGATAGAGGGTCATAGATCCATTTCCATACAACCGTTACGGCAACACTACCTGTAACTACAGGAAGGAAGAAGACGAAACGATAGAAAGAACGGGCAATGGCATTTTGATGATAGGTTTGAGATGCTACAAAGAGCGAGAAGAGAACCACAATCGGAACAGATCCAATAACCAGGATAACGGTATTGATCAAAGACTTCACAAAGACAGGGTCTTTAAACATGCGAATGTAGTTGTCCAAGCCCACAAACTCAAATTTAGTCATGGAGTAGTTAAAGAAACTTGTAATGAATCCCATAATCATAGGAGCCAAGACAAAGATGACAAAGAAGAATAACACTGGTGCTAGGAAAGCGTAGGAAATCACTGTTTCCCGCATACGAATTTTATTGACTTTCACAGTCGGCACCTCTCTTTCAAATAGAATAGTTTTTGATTTTCTTGAACTGTTTTAAAACCAAAATGAAATTTTTTAAGATTCGCTTATGTAAGAACTTCATTTTAATTTCGTGACAGTTCCTACCATTTCAAACAAAAGTCCCCCTTTTCTTACACCATAGTGCACAGGGAAAAGGGGGGAATCAATCTGACTTAGTGCTTATTGTTTTGTAGCTTTTTTGATTGTTTCGTTAGCTTTTTCAGTGAAGGCTTTCAAAGCATCCGCTGGTTTTTCGTCACCATTTGATACAGATTGCAACATTGGGAACCAAAGTGTTCTCATTTCAGCAAATCCATCGATAGTATTGTAGTATGGTGAGTAGTATTTAGTCCAGCCACTGATTGTTTCCATACGTTTGTCTTCATAAAGTTTGCCAAATGAAGTACGAACTGGGAAGGCACCTGTACGAACTACGTCTTTAGGACCCCATTCTTTGTCATCTGCGATGAATTGAACGAATTTCTTAGCAGCTGCGACTTTCTTGTCGTCTTTGTTGTTAAATACTGCAAATCCGTTTACAAGGTATTCAAGAGATGGTTTACCTGAGTCTGATGGGAATGGTACTTCTACCACATCTACCTTACTTGCTTCCAAGAGTTTCGCTTGGATACCGTTTTGAGCTGGTGCCCAAAGGATTGTGTATGAAGTTTGACCGTTGGCAAAGTTTTGGATATCTGCTCCACCGTCAAATTGTGAACCGTTGTTCAACAAACCGTCTTTAATCCAGCTAGCAGCTTTTTCAAGACCTTTGACGAATTTAGGATCGTCTGTTGTATATTTGGTTACGTCTTTGTCTGTTACAGAACCGCCATAAAGGTTTGCAACGAAGGCACGTGTTCCTTGGTCTCCCCCTTGACCAGAACTGAACAATGAACCTGGAGTGTAGCCTTTATCTTTAAGCGCTTTCAAAACTTTTTCAAAGTCATCAGTTGTCCAACCTTCTTTTACAAGGTTTGCAACTCCAGCATCTTCCAACATTTTCTTGTTCATAGCCATGTAGAATGGAGCTGAACTGATTGGATACATGTAAGCTTTATCTCCAGCCTTACTTGCTTGTACGATATTTTCGTTGTTGACATCTTTGACAAATTCGTCTGTGAAGAGGTCGTTCAACTCAGCCAATTTACCATTTTTACCGTATTGGATGATACGTCCTGGTGCGTCAAAGAGTACGTCTGGCGCTGTTCCTGCTTCGATGGCTGTTGTGATCTTTTCAGGACCTGACTTGAAGTCGATGGTTTCCAATTTCACTTTTACATCTGGATTTGCTTTTTCAAAAGCTTCGATGATTGATTTTTCATAAGTTCCAACACCGTCACCAGTTTTTTCTTGTGTGAAGACTGGGAATGCCCACCAAGTGATTTCTGTTTTTCCGCTATCGCTACCAGAATTTGCAGCATCTTTGCTTCCACCAGAGTTACCACAAGCAGCAAGGCCAAGAATCGCAGCACCCGCAAGTACTGTACAAGCTAGTTTTCTAAATTTCATCTGTATTCTCCTAATTGATAAGCGTATCCATATTGGATAATGAGCAAGTTTATATTTGTATACGTTTTCATTTTGTCCGACGCATCAACCACTCTCCTCTGTTTTGAGATTGTGTTATTTAAGACCGGCAACAAAGCGCTCCGTAATCTCTTTTGGTCTAGTAATCGCTCCACCAACAACGATGCCTCGCACCCCATATTCAAGGATTTGCTTAGCTTGTTCTGGTGTATGAATTTTCCCTTCAGCGATGACATCCACACCTGCTTCACACAGTTTTTTGATCAGTTCAAAGTCTGGACCATCCACTTTGGGACTATAAGAGGTGTAACCTGATAGGGTTGTTCCAACAAAATCAATCCCTGCATCGACTGCTGCTATACCCTCTTCAAACGTGCTAGTATCAGCCATTAAGAGTTGATGCGGATATTTTTCTTTGACTTGTCGGATAAAGTCCTGAATTTCCAAACCGTCGTAACGTTCACGTTTGGTACAATCCAGAGCAATGACCTCGATGTCTAGTTCAGCCAGTTCATCAACTTCTCTCATCGTAGCTGTAATGAAAGGCTCCTGTGGCGGATAGTCACGTTTGATGATCCCGATAATCGGGAGTTTCGTAACCTCCTTAATCTCCTTGATATCGCGAACACTGTTTGCTCGGATACCGACTGCTCCACCTTGCTCAGCCGCTTTGACTAGCAAGGGAATGACTCCTCCCGCTTCTGTATAAAGCGGTTCGTGAGGAAGTGCCTGGCAAGAGACAATGATTCCATCTTTGATTTGTTCAATCAAGGCTTCTTTGCTGATCTGTGGCATCCTCTTTCCTCCCTTTCTTGTTCTTATGGGCTTATTATATATCATTTGTTAAGCGCTTTCAATAGCTTGTAGTAGGATAGATTTCAGTTTCAAAACTATTTTATAGAACAGACTATCCTGAAAGTAGTTTCAGACCTCTTATGATTTCGAATCAAGCTGAATGTAATAAAGAAAGATAGTAGGCTGAAAAACCTGCTATCTTTCTGAGAGTTACTCAAATAGCTTTTACTTATTATTCTTTTCTCTTCTTGCCAAATGCAAACAAGGATAAAAGAACACCTGCAAGACCAAGGGAAATCAATGAGTTTGTTTCCTTGCTTCCAGTATTTGGTAGACCCGCTTGTTTAACTGCTGGCGCTTGATAGGTCACATCTTGTCCTAGAGATAGTTTGTCATTTGCAGCCGTTAAGACTGGTTTGATCTCTCCCTTATACTCTGGAAGTTCATGGATTGCCGTCTCAGCACCATTGACACCACCCTTATACTCTGGCAGGTCATTTGAAGCTGCCAAGACAAAGTTAGCACCTCCTCTATATTCCGGAAGCTCGTTTGAGGCTGCTAGAACTGCATTGACACCACCCTTGAACTCTGGAAGTTCATGGACTGCTGCCTCAACAGCGTTGACCCCACCTGTAAATTCAGGCTTTTCAACCGTTGGCGCTACTTCTTCGCCTACTGTTGATAATGGACCGGTGTACTCTGGCATCTCTGCCACTGGGGCTTCCTCAGCATTGACACCACCAGTGAATTCTGGTTTTTCTACTGTAGGAGCTGGTTCTTCACCTACTGTTGCCATTGGACCTGTATACTCCGGAACTTCATGAACCGCTGCTTCTTCTGCATTAACACCACCTGTGAACTCTGGAACCTCATGGATAGCAGCTTCACTGCCATTAATACCATCGCTTAGTTTAGAGCCAGCTAAAGAAACTGGTAAATTGTGCATGCTTTCAATTGCACCCTCAGCTAGACCTGTAATTCTTTGACCCATATCCTCTGGATCTATTGTGAATAGGAGAGTTTTTGTATCGTACTGGGTCATAAAGGTTGCTGTCTTGCCATTTGCCAATTGAAGGGTCGGAGCCTTGTTGACCAATACTTCCGAATCGAACTCCATGGCTATAATACCTGGCCATTTTTGGATAGCATATTTCACTTTTGCTTCTTTAGGAGATATTCTTTCCTTGGTCAAGAAATCCCAGTTGAATTTCTTAAAGGAAAGTGTATATGGAACACCTCCAGGAGCATGGTGCTCATATAAAAGTCCAAATTCATCTGGTCCAATTTGTTGGAGAGAGTTATAAGCATATTCTCCTTCCTGAATCAAATGGTGGTACAGCCAAGTTAACTGGCCATCTTCTTCTACACGAGCTACTCGAATATACCCATTTTTACGACCTGGACCATTTGCATTTGCCAAGAGAATATACTCTTTACCATTTTGAACCGTGTGAGTCGCAGCCATTTGAACATAAACGTCTGGCACATCGTAGCGTTCAACGTTATTGTCCCAAGTTAGACCACCATCATGACTGGTTGCAACCTGTAGATCTTCTGTCAACCCACGCATAAAGAGTTTGAGGTCCCCATTGTTTAACTGAACAACTGAAGCTTCCGTATTTTGAGCATAATAATTACTCATGGTACTTGAATCGACTACTGTACCATCATAAAGTGTACGATTGTCGTTGACACCACCACCCATATGCCAAGTCTTACCATGGTCGTCTGAGTAGATGATTCGAGATGATTGAGAACCATTGAGGTGGTTAGCCCGGTTGGTCGTATAGACAGGAACGACGATTCGACCTTTATGTGGTCCAGTACGAAGGGTAATCCCCACTCCAGGACCTACTCCTAGGAATTTCATCCAATCGGCTTTGACCATCGGAGTGATATCTTGAGGCGCTGACCAGGTCTTCCCGTCGTCATCACTGTAGGACATCCATAGGTAGCTATCCTTCGCAATTCTAAATGGAGAAGTTTTGTTTGTTGTGAAGTAAATATTGCCTAGTAGCTGATCACCCTTGTATAGATCACCCTTGTCGCTATAGGCCGGTTTAACAGGATCTACAACAACGCGGTAGTCTGTTGCTTTACCATCTGGAGTGTAAACTGTACCATTTTCTCGAATAGTATAAGCTCCCTGTTCACCTTCTCGGTAGAGAATTTGATAGGTTTTGCCATCGATTTCTTTATAGGCTTCTTCTTTTTCAGAAGACATTCCAAAGATTCCTTTCCCTTCTGGGAACATGTCATATACGGCAAAGATCCGTTTGGTTTCAGGATCCTGGGTTAAGACCATATCGATATTCACTGGTGAACCGATTGATGGGTCAGAAGCTTTTGGATTGTCACGTAAGTTAGTAATGGTTACTCGGTCACCCCAAGTTTTACCATTATCTTCACTACGTCTGATGACCATACCGATATCTCCCCAGTCACTTGAATGGAGACGGCGTTCATCTGCACCAGCGATTAAAGTTCCTTTATCTGTCTTGAGCAGAGCTGGAATACGATAACTCTTGATTCCATCTTTATTTGGTTGGTTATGCATTCCGCCTTCAAAGACGTCTTCTTTCTCAGAGATTTTCGCACCTTCTGGAAGTTTCTTCTCCAAATCACCTCTTTCAAATAGTTGACTCCGTGTTTGAACTTCATCTGGGCTTAAAGCACGATCATAAACAGTTAGGTTTCGAACTTGTAGGTTTGATGCCCAAACTGTTTTATTGCCCCGTTTGGTTGCTCCAAGTTGAGCTTGATTAACATCTGGCATATTTTTGATGAAGTTACCAGATTTGAGACTAGTTCGAGATAAGACACCGTTCACATAGAGACGAACTCGACCATGAGGTAACTCTGCTGTCGGTTGTTCGACAGTAAAGGTCACAGAATTCCATTGTCCAGGGCGAACTTTCAAAGGAGCATCTGTATACTTATCATAGAACTGTTCCCCGTTAGCGCCACGCCCTTCAATAAGAGCTGTATTATCAAGGACCGACATAGTAAAGTACTCATTTTCCTTGGTTTCACTGGATACCGAGAAGAGATTGTAAAAGCGTGGAGCTGATGCATCTGGTTTGAACTCCATGTGAACTGTAGCATTTTTTAGTTGCTTTAGTTTGTCTAGTTCACTTGATAAATCAACTCTCTGACCATTTGCTGCATTGGTTTCAACATCTTCTTTTTCAAGGACAGGATTAGCATTTTTTAAATCTCTTGAGTAATAGTCACGAGGAAGCGCTCCCTGATCCTCTGACTCCTCTTCCTTATTTGCTTCTTCTGCAGGGGTTTCCGTAGAGGATGGGGTTTCTGACTCTGCACTCTCATTTTTTTTCAAATGATCTTGGTCCACTTCAACTCCGTTGTCCTGAGCTGCTGCCAATTTACCAGCCAAGTCCTTATCCAAATGTTCAAGATCACCAGAAGACACTTCTTTTGGTAACTCTGATAATCCTTGCCCTTGACCAGAATCGACTGTTTCTGTACTAGCCCCTGCTGCATTGGCTTGCTCTTGGGCTAAGACTGGATTTACTCCAAATACTACTGTACCAATCACTACAGATGCCGCCCCAACTGCAAATTTTCGAATTCCGTATCGCTGTTTCCGATGTAAAGAGTTGTAATTCATGTTTGTCCTTTCATTTTTCATAAAATAAAGCGCTTTCTTTTTTCTTTAAAAATTTTTATTGCCTCTTAAGAGAGACAAGATTTAACAAGAAAGTAACAACTAAATGAGAGCTCCCGTTCCTCTCTCATTTTCTACTAGGTCATACCTTTAATCACCCAGTAGCCATCTCCCTCCTTTCACAAGTGACTTTTCCTTTATTATACAATAAAGTCTTATATTTATATCTATGTTACCACAGAATAGATTTCAATTTCAAGAATATTTTAATATTTTAAATTTTCTGAAAGTACTTTCAGAGTTTTGTGACAAAAAAGAGAGCTACTGCTCTCTCAAAGTTATTTATTTACATAAGAAAAAGGAATCTCACTACCACATAGCCAGTTATAAACTTGGTCATTGACAAAAACATTCATGGCTTCGTGAGCATACTCTGGCATGATGCGATAGGCCTTATCACATGTCAGACGGTTGTATATCGCAAACTGGGTAATGGGATAGCAAACATCGTCATCCAAGCCCGTAATCATCTTGACCTCTCCTTTGATACGATGGGCAAGATTTTTCACATCGATATAGGCAAGAGTCGCCATGATTTTCTCCTCTGTTTCATGGAAGGGATCGTGGAACTTGAAATAACGGAAAAGTTCGTCATAGGCTTCACTGGTATTGCCAATCTCAAGCACTCGTCTAAAGTCTGACAAGAAAGGATAGATGGCCACTGTTTTCTGAATCCGAGGATTGAGCGCTGCTGCAACCAAAGCTAAAGCCCCTCCTTGTGAGGCACCATAGCTAGAAAGTCTTTTCTCATCCACCTGAGGGAGACTAGCAACAATTTCGATCAACTGGTAAATATCCAGATAGACATCCTTATAAAAGAGCTGGTCTCGACCTTCAACAGCACCACGGATGATATGTCCCTTAACGGTATTTCCCAAAGGAGAGCGCAAGCCATCTTGCGAATAACCTGACTGGCCTCGGACATCCATAGAAACAACACCGTAACCAGCCACAGTATAGGCTAGCATGTCAGCCCAATCCCAACCCCGGCCCATATAGCCATGGAAATGGAAAATTAACGGAACTTTCTCCTCACTCTTTGGCAGGACGACGCGTGCGTAGACCTTGCCTTCATTGGTTCCTTCAAAAGTAAGTTCATAGCACTTGACTTGAGGAATATGGAAATCTCTTTCCTCCAACTGGTAGGCTGGAAGAGATGAAACTTTTTTGACCTCTTCATCCCAGAAAGCATCAAAATCTTCTGGAACCTCATCCCGTCCTAGATAGGTCTTGATTTCTTCTAACAAAGCTGGATTTTTCATAGCATGCTCCTTTCAATTTGTAATCGCTATCACAACTGTAGCATATCTAGGAAAGCAATGCAAGAAAGAACGGTAAATAGAAAGTGATTTTAGATTCTCTTTCCTCAAACCTATCGCCTGAAAGTAGTTTTAAAATCTTAAACTTCTAATCTTCCCTTTTACATATGATCCTTCACAGCAACTGCTACCATTTTGGCTTTGGCACGGACTTTAGTAGCCACTGTCATCTCCATAGAAATAATTGCTTTTCTTTCCCCTAATTCCTCCAGAGTAGAAGTGACCACAATTTCAGCTTCAATTGGACTAGGACTAAGGTAATCAATCTCCAAGCGAGCAGTAATAAAACGTCCTATCACAGTTGATTTCGTCAGTTCCAACCCTTTTTGATGATGGGCAAACCAAGCTGCTGAGGCCGTGCCATGGCAATCAAAAATAGTCGCTATCATTCCTCCAAAGACATTCGATGAAACTCCACCAGTATAAGCATTTTCAAGCCTTATCCGACTAATACAACTCTTTCCATCTATACTTGGATAGGTTTTTAAATGTAAGCCTAAATCATTCTTGGGACCACATCCCCAACAATGCTGAAATCGTTCTCCATACCTATCTTGGATAGCAATCGTTCTTGTCTCTAACATTCTTTTCACTCCTCTTTACTCAGATGGGGCAATTATATCAAGCTTCCGTAAAAGAGTAAATAGGCTTGGAGACTAATATCTTTTTATCACTCGACTAAGATTGATTTATAGTCTACTATTTTATAAAAATAAAAAGAGCGTTTCCGCTCTTTGGTTATCAATAGGTGCTAGCTCCTTTCTCTAGTTTGAAAGTCTGAAATTTCTTTTGGTAGGTTACTTTAATCGTCATATGAGAGTCCTCGTTTCTTTTTGATGACTCTAGTATAAGACCCAAATCTAAAAGCTAGCTTATAGATTTCTTAGAAAAGGCTTAATCTAGATGTTCTCTCTTTTCTAGATGAAGAGCAATCATGCGCCATTCTGGATTCTCTTTCCAATCTTTTATCGAACTAATGTAGCTGGCAACCTTTCTGGCTTCTTCTAAAATCGGAAAATCTTCGATAATATCCGCCACTTGAAACTCTGGCAGTCCTGACTGTCTGGTTCCAAAAATCTCTCCAGAGCCACGCATTTTCAAATCTTCCTCCGCAAGGACAAATCCATTGGTGGTTTCTGTCATGATGCGCATGCGATCCTTCCCAGAATCCGTCTTGGGATTAGCAACGAGAACAGCATAGGACTGCTTGTCCCCCCGACCAACACGGCCTCTGAGCTGGTGAAGCTGACTGAGACCGAACCGGTCGGCATCCATGATAATCATGACGGTCGCATTGGGAACATTAACCCCAACCTCAATAACCGTTGTCGAAACCAGAATATCCGTTTTTCGCTCTTTAAAATCCTGCATGATCTGGTCTTTTTCGTCACTCTTCATCTTACCATGTAAAAGAGCTACTTCAGCCTTGCGGGCAAAATGAGCTGTCAACTCCTCTGATAAGGCAATGGCATTTTTCAAATCCAGAGCTTCAGATTCTTCGATCAGGGGAGAGATAACATAGGCTTGAGAACCTTTTTGGATTTCTCCCTCTAACCAAGTCAAGACTTGAGGCAACTGCTCATGCTTAATCCAACGCGTCACAATAGGCTTCCGCCCTGCTGGCATCTGGTCAATAATAGAAACATCCATATCCCCAAAGGCCGTGATAGCCAATGTTCGTGGAATGGGCGTAGCCGTCATCATGAGAACGTCAGGATTGTCCCCTTTTTCCCTCAGAACACGCCTTTGCCCCACACCAAAACGGTGCTGCTCATCGATGATAATCAAACCAAGACGAGCATAATCCACCCCATCCTGTATCAGAGCGTGGGTTCCGATAATAAAGTCAGCCTCACCCTTTGCTATGGTCTCCAAGACTTCTCTTTTTTCTGCAGCTTTTAATGATCCTGTCAAGAGAGCGAGTTTCAAGTCTGGAAAAAGGTTCTGTAAACTCTCAAAGTGTTGCTCTGCTAGGATTTCTGTTGGCACCATAAGAGCTGCCTGATATCCAGCCGTCACCGCCGCAAACATGGCCAAGCCAGCAACCACCGTCTTTCCGCTCCCTACATCTCCTTGCAGGAGACGATTCATGTGGTGGTCGGACTTCATGTCGGCCAAAATTTCCTGCAAACTCTTTTCCTGAGCTGAGGTCAGAGCAAAAGGAAGATTTTCCTTAACAGCTGTCACCTTTTCCTTAGACCAATTCAGAACCAGACCGCTTCCCTGAACTCTATTTTCAGACTTGAGTGACTGCAACTGCATTTGGAAATAAAAGAGTTCCTCAAACTTGATCCGGCGAAGGGCCTGCTTGTATTCTGCTAAATCCTTAGGAAAATGCATGGCACGAACGGCCTGACAACGGGACATGAGTTTGTATTTATCCAGTAAAGACTGGGGAAGATTTTCTTCAATCAAGAGATCCAATCCCTGATCAAAAGCTGTCTTGATGACCTTAACCAGACTGGCCTGACTGATTCCTTGAGCCAGACGATAAACAGGTTGGAGGTCATCCTCAACCTGAGCTAGAACCTTCATACCTGTCAGACTGGCCTTAGCACGGTCCCATTTTCCAAAAACGGCAAGCGTTGCTCCCAACTCTATCTTATCAGCTAGATAAGGCTGGTTAAAGAAATTCACCGCAAAAACGACTTCTCCCTGCTTGAGACTAAAACGCAGGCGATTACGCTTAAAACCATAATACTGGACACTAGCAGGAGTTACTACCTGACCAGAAAGAACAGCCTTTTCACCATCTTCCAGCTCTAGGACCTGCTTGGTCTTGAAATCTTCATAACGGAAAGGAAAGTAGAGCAAGAGGTCTTGCAAGTTTTCAATTCCTAGTTTGGCGTATTTCTCTGCTGACTTTGGTCCCACACCAGGCAAGACATGCAAGGGTTGGTGTAGATTCATGCTCCACTCCTTTCTTTGGTTTAATGATATTCTCTCGGAATGCGGTCGCTGAGGAGACAAACCACCTCATAGTTAATAGTGCCGCGGTAGGTAGCTACCTGAGTAGCTGTGATTTCTTTGTCGCCGTTAGAACCAATTAATGTTACTTTTGTTCCTAGTGGGTAAACCTTAGGCAGCCTAATAGTGATTTGGTCCATCGAAACCCTGCCGACGATTGGGCAAGCTTGCCCATCCACCAAGACGGTGAAATTCTGCATGTCTCTTGTCCAGCCATCCGCATAGCCGATTGGTACCGTCGCAATGACTTGCTCACTATCCGCCTGATAAGTTGCTCCATAGCCCATGCAAGCTCCAGTTGGAACTGTCTTGACATGAACCAGGGCAGACTCCAAGGTCAAGGCTGGTGTCAAATCATAGGGTAAGTCCAAGACCTCTCCACTTGGATTGAGACCATACATGGCATCTCCCATACGGACTGCATTGAAAATAGTCTCTGCATGCCAGATGGTCGTTGCCGAGTTACTGGCATGAACCAGTTCTGGAACTTTCTTCATACTTGCCAAAATAGCTTTAAAGCATTCTAACTGGGCATTAAAATAGGCATCTGATTCTTCATCTGCAGTAGCAAAGTGGGTAAAAATCCCCTCAACGCGAGCACCGTGTTGTTGGAGCAAGGCTTGAGCCTGCTCTGCCTCACTGGAATCTCGGAAACCAATCCGTCCCATCCCTGAGTCAATCTTGAGGTGAACAGTTAAGCCATATAAATCTGTCTCCCTAGCTAAGAGAGCTTGAATCCACTCCAATCCTGCCACTGTCAAGGTGATGTCGTATTCTTTAGCTAGGGAAACAGCTTCTAGCTCAGAAACTCCTAAGATGAGAATTTTCTTGCTGAGTCCAGCCTGACGAAGTTCGATGGCTTCATCAATATTGGAAACACAAAATCCATCAACATCATCTTGAATCGCCATCGCAACGGCAACAGCCCCATGACCATAGGCATTGGCCTTGACCACTGCCCACTTGAGCGTTCCTTCAGGGATATGAGCCCCCATTTGCTGAATATTTTGTCGAATAGCTCCCAGATATATCAGAGCCTTGGTTGGTCTATGTGGACTAGCTTTCATGATTTTCCTCCAAAATAACACTGGCTGTCACAAACTGATCTGTATGGCTGATAGATAGCCAAATTTTTCCTGAAAATGGTGCCTGACTAAAATAGGGAGCCCCGCGTTCATTGTTCAAAACTTCCAAATCCTGAAAGGTCAGTTTGCCAATACCAGTTCCCATAGCCTTGGAAAAGGCCTCCTTAGCCGACCAGCGACCTGCCAAGTATTCGATTTGTCTGCGCCCTTTGAGACTGGTAAAGCGCTCCATTTCTTTAGGGGTCAGCACGCGCTTGGCAAAGCCCTCACGTCGTGTAACTGCGTTTTCTATCGAAGCCAATTCTTCGATGTCAATTCCGTGTCCAACTATCATACTCATAAAAGGAGCTGAGATTCCCCCAACTCCATCCTTTTCACTTATTTTGTTAAGGTGGTATAAATTTCTTCTACCAAGGCTACTGTATTTTCCCAACCTAGACAAGGGTCAGTTATGGAGCAACCAAAGACCTCTGGTTGGTTTTGACGACCATCAGCTAGGTAAGATTCGATCATAAAGCCTCGAACCGTCTTTTTAATCTTTTCATTCCAATCACGATTTAGCAAGGCTTGACGAACAATGCGAATTTGTTCCATATACTGCTTGCCTGAATTGTCATGATTGGTATCGATGATGATAAAGGGATTTTCAAGTCCCATGGTCTCATAACGGTTGATAGCGTTTAAGAGGGTCTCATAGTAGAAGTTGGGTTCATTTTTTCCGTATTCATTCATGGCACCACGAAGGATCACGTGGGCCAAGGGATTTCCTGAAGTCTCCACTTCTTGGCCATGGTAAAGGAAGGTTTGCTTGTTTTGAGCCGCATAGATGGCATTAAACATGACCCCAAGATTTCCAGATGTTGGATTTTTCATCCCAACCGGAGCATCAATCCCAGACGCTACAAAGCGGTGTTCTTGGTCTTCTACTGAACGAGCCCCTACAGCATGGTAGCTGACCAGGTCATCAACCAAAACGAGATTTGACGGATAAAGCATCTCATCAGCTGTTGTCAATCCAGTTTCGGTAATCACTCGGTAGTGCAGCTGACGAACAGCCTGCAAACCATTGATGAGACTAGGCGCTTCGCTGGTATTTGGTTGATGAATCATGCCTTTATAGCCATCTCCATTAGTACGAGGTTTAGCCGTATAGACACGCATCACGATAAAGATTTTATCCGCAACTTTTTTCTGCAAGTCTGCTAAGCGACGAGCATATTCAAGCACTGCTTCTTCATTGTCTGAAGAGCACGGCCCCATCACTAAAAGGATACGATCGTCCTCACCCGAGATGATGGCTGCCAACTCTCTATCGCGGGCTTCTTTTTTTCGCAAGGCTTCAGGTGACAACTGGGTCGCAGCCTTGATTGCTTCAATATCAATTTCTTGACCTTTTTCGATAAATGCCATCTTACTCTCCTAGCGTTTGGTAAATTTCGCGAACAAGTGCTTCTGTGTTATCCCATCCTAGACACGGATCTGTAATGGACTTACCAAAAACTTCTGGCTCATTTTGACGTCCATCTTCTAGATAGGACTCAATCATAAAACCACGAACATATTTTTTGATTTTCTCATTCCAGTCACGGTTAATCAAGGTCTGACGAACGATACGGATTTGATCCATATATTGCTTGCCTGAATTGTCATGATTGGTATCGATGATGATAAAGGGATTTTCCAAGCCCATCTTTTTATACTGATCAATGGTATCCATCAAATTGTCATAGTAGTAGTTAGGAATATTTTTCCCGTATTCGTTCAAGGCACCGCGAAGAATGGCGTGGGACAATGGATTCCCTGTTGTTTCCACCTCTTTACCGAGGAAGAGGAAACTCTGTTTATTTTGCGCTGCGTAAATCCCGTTAAACATAACATTGAGATTTCCAGATGTGGGATTTTTAAATCCTGTTGAAAAATCTGCTCCACTCGCTACAAAACGGTGCTGTTGATCCTCTACAGAACGAGCTCCAACAGCCATATAAGAAATCAAATCATCCACCAGCGGAAGATTTTCAGGATAAAGCATCTCATCCGCTGTTGTCATACCCGTCTCGGTAATCACACGGTAGTGCAGTTGGCGAACAGCCTTGATCCCATTGATCAAGCTAGGAGCTTCTGTCGCATTTGGTTGATGAATCAAGCCCTTATAGCCATCTCCATTGGTACGAGGTTTAGCTGTATAGACACGCATGACCATAAAAATACGGTCTTTGACCTCTTCTTGCAAAGCAGATAGACGCTTGGCATACTCGAGAACCGCCTCTTCGTTATCAGATGAACATGGTCCAATCACCAAGAGAATACGCTGGTCTTCCCCACGGATGATGGCTTCCAATTCCTGGTCACGTTGATTTTTTCTCGCAAGAGCCGCTCCTTCTAATTTAGACAAGGCGCGAACTTCTTCAATGTTAATTTTGGGGCTTTTAGCTGTAAATACCATGATTCATCTCCTTATAAAGCAAACGGACACCAAGTAAAAAATGATTTTCACCAGGTATCCGCCTGTATCTTATCTCATATTATTGTCTCTTACCATGACAGTTCTTGAATTTCTTACCAGATCCACATGGACATTGGTCATTTCGTCCGATTTGGCTCAAGTCCAAATCTTCTGGAAGATTTGCCTGCTGAGCTGCGATATTACGTGTCGCAGTTGTACTGATATTGTGTTCAACTTGCGGACGCTCTTGTTCATGGATTTGTGCTTTCATCATCAAGCGGGTCACATCGAATTCGATTGAACCAATCATGTCGTTAAACATGCGGAAACCTTCTGCTTGATATTCTACAACAGGGTTGTTTTGTGCATAACCACGAAGGCCAACAGCGTTTCGCAACTGGTCAAGAGCATCGATATGGTCTGTCCACTTGTTGTCTACAACACGTAGAATCAAGACTTTTTGGAATTCTTTCACTGCATCTTCGTCACGAAGCTTAGCAACTTGGCTGTCATAGACTTTCAAGGCACGTTGGAAAAGTTCATCTTTGATAGCTTGGTCTGACAGACCTGCAAGATCGGAACGGCTAATTGAATCTTCTGGAAGCAAGTTATACTTAGCAAAGTTCAAGATTGCTTCCAATTTTTCATCTTCCTTAGAACGTGCATGTGCATCCACGATACGGCCAATTGTTCGACGGATCATAGCATGGATTTCTGGTGCCAAGTCACGGTCTGCTGTAATGACATCATAACGTTGCGCATAGATGATCTCACGTTGTTCACGCATAACGTCATCGTATTGAAGGACTTGTTTACGAGTGTCGTAGTTGTTTCCTTCTACACGTTTTTGAGCTGCTTCAACTTGACGCGTCAACATGCGAGATTCGATGGCTTCGTCAGACATGTTGAGGCGTTCAAAGACACCTTTCAAACGTTCTGAACCGAAACGTTTCATCAAGTCATCTTCAAGAGACAAGTAGAATTGTGACTCACCTGGGTCTCCTTGACGTCCTGAACGTCCACGAAGCTGATTATCAATACGGCGACTTTCGTGGCGCTCTGTACCAATGACGCAAAGACCACCAAGTTCACGAACCCCTTCACCAAGCTTGATGTCGGTACCACGACCGGCCATGTTGGTTGCGATGGTAACGGCACCACGTTGACCAGCGTTCATGATGATTTGCGCTTCTCTGTAGTGGTTCTTCGCATTCAAGACTTCGTGAGGAACACCTGCTGCTACCAATTTCTTAGAAAGGAAGTCACTCGTTTCAACGGCAACTGTACCTACCAAGACCGGCTGACCTTTTTGGTAACGCGCCTTCACATCCTCAATAACAGCCTTAAATTTCGCATCAAGACTTGCATAGAGAAGGTCTGAGTGGTCGATACGTTGAATTGGACGGTTGGTTGGGATTGGGATAACACGAATGTTGTAAATTTCGCGGAATTCTTCTTCTTCTGTTTTACCAGTACCTGTCATACCTGCCAATTTCTTATACATACGGAAGAGGTTTTGGTAGGTAATAGAAGCTGATGTCTTGGTCTCATCTTGGATTGGCACACCTTCTTTTGCTTCAATCGCTTGGTGCAAACCATCAGAGTAACGACGACCTTCCATGGTACGACCTGTAAATTGGTCGACGATCAAGATTTCCTGCTCTTCACTAACCACATAGTCGATATCGAGAATCATGATATAGTTGGCACGGAGGGCATTGTCGATAAAGTGAGTAAGAGCTACATTTTCAATGTCGTAGAGATTTTCTAGTTTGAAGTAGCTTTCAGCCTTGTCAATACCAGAATCTGACAAACCGATCGTCTTAGACTGAACGTCAATGATATAGTCGTCCTTGTCCAAAGATTTCACGAAGTGGTCCGCCATATGGTAGAGTTGGCTTGTTTCAACTGCGTTGGCACCTGAAACGATCAATGGTGTACGAGCTTCGTCGATCAAAATTGAGTCAACCTCATCGACCAAGGCATAGTTGAGTGGACGTTGCACCATGTTTTCTGCACGAACGACCATATTGTCACGAAGGTAGTCGAAACCAATCTCTGAGTTGGTTGAGTAGGTAATATCGCAAAGGTAAGCTTCTTTTTTCTCCATTGGAGACTTAGCTGCCAAGTTGATCCCTACTGACAAACCAAGCCATGAGTACAATTCACCCATTTCAGTCGCGTCACGTTCTGTTAGGTATTCATTGACTGTGACTACGTGAACCCCTTTACCTGCAAGGGCATTGAGATACACTGGCATGGTCGCTGTCAAGGTCTTCCCTTCACCGGTACGCATCTCTGGAACGTCACCATGGTGAAGAACAATCCCACCCATGACCTGAACCTTATAAGGGAAAAGCCCAAGGACACGTTTTGCAGCTTCACGAACTACCGCAAAAGCCTCATATAGCAATGAATCAAGTGATTCACCCTTATTGTATCGTTCTTTAAATTCGTCAGTTTTCGCTTTTAGTTCTTCGTCTGACATTGCAGCCATTTGGCTCTCATAGTTAAGAACCTTATCAGCCATCTTTTCCAGACGACGAAGTTCTCCTTTATCATTTTCAATAATCGTTTTTAAAATATTAGCCATGATTTTCCTTACTTTTTATTCTGAATATTTTAGAATGTTCTTTTAATTTTAGCATATTTACCATTATTTTTCAAGAAAGAATCCTTAATTTACAACGGAAAAGGCTAGTCAAAATTCAGCTTTTTTTGCATAAATCTTCTGTGGCTACCTTTTTGTTTTTTGTTCGAGATGCATGCTTGATGATCCAAGCACAACTTGGACTCAGCTCCTCCTTTTGCCAAGTTTGAAGAATCTTTTCAAACTTATCAGGGTCTTCCTTGTACAAATCATTTAGATTATTGGCTACACTTTTTTGAATAGACTTATCTCTATCATCTTTTAGATTGGTCAAAATAGTGGTGAAATCCTCAAAATAATCCAATACTACGGTTTGTCTCTTAGCCCAAGGCAGACGGATACGCATACATTCGCTGGCAAGTCTGCGAACGCGCAAATTTTCATCCTGACTCCATTCTAACAGCAAAGCCATTGTATCCTTAGGATAGCGAGCCAGTAAGGGCCTCATGGAAAATTCTCCCGTAAACCGCTTGGTGAGTTCCTTACTAAAAGCCGCACTCAATTCAAATTCCTTGTCTCCATATAGCTCTACATATTTGCCGATTGGCCAAAGCCAATAACCTTCTGAAAACATGCCTAAACCACCCTCTAGCTCAGGACCTAAAATTTTCTCAAAAACCTTGAGAGAGTCCTCATAAGATAGGGGAAGGCAATCTTTGATACTTTTAGCCAAGAGTTCTTGACGCTGGCTAAACTCCAACTCTTCCAAGTCTTTTTCTAACAAGAGCCTAAACTTTCGCTCATCAAATGTAGGGGACGCTTCTTTCAACCGTCGACTCAAATCACTAGCATAAGCCAAGTCATAATAATCTTTTACTTTTTTAGCCATTTTTCAAATCCCTTAATCTTCTTTTTACGGGACTTATTATATCATACAGACAGCTGTCAACAAAATTATTTTTATATCTCCAACTATTTTAATAAGAAAGAAAAAAGGACTAGAAGCTAGTCTAGTCCTTCATTTTTTAATGTTTAATTTCCCAAGAATACAGGCAATATCCCAAAATACCAAAAGAGATTGAGCCAGAAGGCCAAGCAAAAGATAATTCCAAAGATGAGAAGACTGAATTTTTTAATCAGCACGGAGTATAGGATGGATAAAACGCCAAAAACCACAAAGAGTTTTTTCATAACGAAATAATAAATTGAAACTCCTCCTATATGCCAATCCCAAGGAAGAAAAAACATGAGGAACCAGAGAAGGCAAATCGTAAGAATATATCTCTTGTAGTGCGCTTCAAGAAAGGCTTTTGTTTTTTCCATAGCAAACCTCCATTTGAGTCACTGTCTCTTCCCTTTTATTATACCAAAAAAACCTGGAAAAAGCTTTCCAGGTTTGAGTTTGAAATCACTAGTCATACTAGAGAAATTCCTTTATTCACAGGCTGATTCACTTTATTGACTTGATGAAGAGGTTCCAAAATCAACCTTAGGAACTGTCTTGGCTTCTTCTGTTTCTTTAAAGGTTTCAGCTTCTTTAAAGTTCATCATATTCGCAAAAAGCACGGTTGGAAAACTTCTCAACTTTTGATTGTACTCGGCTGCGACTTTATTATAATCCTTGCGTGCTACAAAGATACGATTTTCACTGCCTGAAAGTTCGACCATTAGTTGCTCAACATTTTGATTGCTCTTGAGTTCTGGATAATTCTCCGTCAAGGAAATCAAGCGGGAAAGAGCTGAGCTCAACTCTCCCTGAGCCTTTTGGTTTTCTTCCGAAGTTACTGAGCTACTACCGATTTTAGCTCTAGCATCAGCAATCTTGGTAAAGACTTCGGTTTCATGATTCATTTGTCCTTTAACGGACTCCACCAAGTTACCAATCAAGTCCGAACGACGTTGGAGGGCTGTCGAGACATCGGCCTGAGCCTGCTCCACTTTAGTCTGTTCACCAACCAAACCATTATAGGTCGTCACTGCGGAACAACTTCCCAGAACTAGTAGTCCAAAGAAAATCGCCACTATTGAGAGAATTACTTTATTTTGTTTCATATCAAAACCTTAACACTTTCTTTTATCAACTTTTCTGAGAAAATACTCAGATTTTAAATCAATTTCCCAAATTTTGTTTTTATTTTTAATTAAGGAGTGAACTCTTGCAAAGGAATCACCTTACTGCATGGAGAAATTAGTTTGAGTAATATATGATCACTCACCAGTCATCAGACGAACCACCGCCATCAAAGCCACCGCCGTCCCAGCCTCCAGATGAGTCGGAGCCTGAGTCAGACCAAGAGGAGCCCGAATCAGACCAAGAGGAACCTGAGTCTGATGAGTCACCGCCCCACCAGCCACCGCCAGAATCATCTCCACGTGAACCGCCACCACGACCACCAAATAGAAATCCTATAATCATCACGATGAAGTAAATGAGAACTCCAAATCCGATAACTCCGTCGCTCGAACTGCTTTTTCGGTTCCGCTTTGAAGATCGACTCTCAGCTGTATACTTTTCAATTTCTCTTAGACGACTAGAATTAGTAGCATAGTCGTAACTACTTCTAGAACTTGAAGAAGTCGTACTCGATCCACTATAAAACAGGTAGTTGAGATTGTTTGCTATAGAAAGAACTCCATTGCTGTAGTCTCCCTTTTGGAAGTAAGGTCGTGCTGTTTTCAAAAATCTATTGGTCTGATAGTCTGTGATCTTACTGGCCACATTATTACTGGTTTCAATCCGTGATTTTCTATCTTGGACTGCTACCACAATCAAGGCGCCGTTGTTGTCTCCCGAGTAGCCAATCTTCCAAGCTCTAGCTGTTTCGTTGGCTACAGTTTCGATTGTTTCTCCCTCCAGGCTTTTCACAACGTAAACGCCCACTTGGAATTTTTCTGCTTTTTGACTATTTACCTTATTCAAGCCTTGGATCAGTCTGATTGTATCATCAGTCAGATAGTGATCCGGGTCATAGATCCCGTACTCAGGTTTTTCAGGTGCTGTGAATGCTGACAAGAAGAGAAAGACCATCAGCAGTCCAAGCAAGCGAACCAACAAACTATGTTTAAATAATCTGCTTCTTTTCATAATAACCTCCCTGATAAAGGAAAATTGATTTAAGGAATTATAGCATTTTGATTTTTACAAAAAAAGTGCATTTTCATTACAAATAGGTTACAAAATCTAGGGGAATGATTGAATTTTGATGACAGATTTTTCCTTCGATTTGACAGGATTTTTCCACCTATTTTATAGAAAAAAAGAAGACAGACCAGTCTTCTTTTCAGTTATTCTTATTGAAAAATAAGCAAGGCTTACTTGCGTTTTCTTGCAATCAAATGAATCGGGGTCCCTTCAAATACAAAGGCCTTGCGGATTTGATTTTCCAAGAAACGCAGGTAAGAGAAGTGCATGAGTTCTTCTTCGTTGACAAAGATGACAAAGGTTGGTGGCTTGGTTGCCACTTGAGTCGCGTAGAAGATTTTGAGGCGTTTTCCTTTGTCTGTCGGTGTTGGGTTGATAGCAATGGCATCCATGATGACATCGTTGAGCACCGCAGACGGAATACGCGTGTTTTGACTTTCACTGATTTGCTTAATCATCTCAGGCAATTTGTGGAGACGTTGCTTGGTCAAAGCAGAAACAAAGATAATCGGAGCATAAGACAGGTATTGGAACTGCTCACGGATATCTTCTTCCCAGTTCTTCATGGTGTGGTTGTCTTTTTCAAGAGTATCCCACTTGTTGACCACGATGATCATTCCTTTACCAGCTTCGTGGGCGAAACCTGCGATACGTTTGTCGTACTCACGGATACCTTCTTCGGCATTGAGGACCATCAAAACCACGTCAGAACGGTCAATGGCACGCATAGCACGCATGACAGAGTATTTCTCTGTATTTTCATAGACTTTACCAGACTTACGCATACCAGCTGTATCAATCATAGTAAACTCTTGTCCATCAGCATCTGTAAAATGGGTATCAATGGCATCGCGAGTCGTTCCAGCAACAGGGCTAGCAATCACGCGGTCTTCTCCCAAAATGGCGTTGATCAAACTTGATTTTCCAACGTTTGGACGACCAATCAAGCTAAATTTAATGACATCTGGATTTTCTTCTTCGACTTCATGTGGTAGATTTTCTACGATGGCATCCAGTACATCACCCGTACCAATACCGTGGACAGATGAAATTGGCAACGGTTCACCTAAGCCTAGTGCATAGAAATCAAAGATATCATTTCGCATCTCAGGATTGTCAACCTTGTTAACGGCAAGGATAATAGGCTTATGAGTTTTATAGAGTTTGCGAGCTACGTACTCGTCCGCATCTGTAATCCCTTCTTTACCAGACACTACAAAGACGATGACATCTGCTTCTTCCATGGCAATTTCTGCCTGGTGTTTGATTTGCTCCATGAAGGGAGCATCGACGTCGTCAATCCCTCCAGTATCAATCATACTGAAAGAACGGTTGAGCCACTCACCCGTTGCATAGATACGGTCACGTGTCACACCCTCGACATCTTCTACGATTGAGATTCGCTCACCAGCGATTCGGTTAAAGAGGGTCGATTTCCCAACATTGGGACGCCCTACAATGGCAACAGTTGGTAAGGCCATGTTTTCTCACTTTCTACAATAACTTTTTCTGTTCTAGATTCTTCCGAGTTGAACTAGGTTCGGCTTGGCTAAACTGCTCTGCCAAACGCTGACTCCAAGAGGTTGTCGCACGCGCGCCAGCATAGTCTGCCTGTACTTGGTCATAGTCCAAAATCGCTTCAACTGGCTGTTCTTGGTATTCTTCTTCAAATACCACTTGCTTCAAAGGCGGTCTTGGTTTGACATCGTGTTGTTGATCTGGCACACCAAGGGCAATCCCAAAAACGGGATAGGTATAGTCAGGCAAGTTAAAAAGCGCTGCCACTTCTTCCGACTTGTAACGAACCAAACCGATAATCACACCACCATATCCCAGACTCTCAGCCGCAAGCAAGGTATTTTGCCCAGCAAGAGCAGCATCCACAGATGTGATGAGGAGACCTTCCACTCCTTGGGGTTGGAAAGTGTCCGTATGAAGGTTTGCTCCCTTTTCAGCTCGGTTCAAATCACCAACAAAAAGCAGGAAAGCAGCTGACTGGCGAATGGCTTCCTGGGGAACCAGTTCATAAAGAGCATCTTTCTTCTCTTGACTACGTACAAGAATCACAGAATAAGATTGGAAATTTTTCCAAGAAGATGCCATTTGTCCAGCAGTCAAAATCTCGTCCAAGTCCGCTTGAGGAATTTCTTGCTCCTTAAAGCGACGAACTGAAGTATGGGCTTTCATCAGTTTAATGGTTTCTGTCATCGGCGATTTTCTCCTTCTAGTCTGGTTTCCTCAGCTAAATAACGGATTCGTTCCATGACCCGTCTAGCTTCCCAAGTCTCGTCATTTCCATTCTTTCCTTTGGCAAAATGTTTTTCCAAATCTTGGAAATTAAAGTTGGAAGTAAAGAAGGTCGGCAAATCTTCCTGCATACGATACTGGAGAATAACTTGGAGAATCTCATCACGCACCCAAGGGGTGGATTGTTCTGCACCAATATCATCCAAGACCAAGACTTCTGCTAACTTGATGTCATCCACCAGGGTCTTCACAGATCCTTCACCGATAGCATTTTTCACATCAATGACAAAACTTGGATAGTGGAGAATAGTTGTTGAAGCACCACGTTTTTCAGATAGGTCATGGGCTAGGGCCGCCATCATGAAACTCTTACCGACACCAAAATCTCCGTATAGATAGAGGCCTTTTCGGATACTTGGATAAAGGTCAACAAAGGCATAGAGTCTCTCAAAAATCGGCAAACGTCCTAGATCATCCAGGTCAATATGAGCCAATTTCGCTTTCTTAAGACTTGCTGGCAGATTAATCAACTTGAGACGATTCTTGATGGCCGCCTCTTTTTCAGCCGCGATTAGTTCTGGTGTTTCTTCATAAGACACATCCGCATATCCGTGATTCATGACCAAGATAGGCTTGTAGCCACGCGCTATATAGTCCGCATCCCCACGAAGAAATTTGTCCCGTTCTGTGATATATTGGTTGAACTTGGAGATGCTGCGATTTAACTCCTCTTGACTGAGGGATTCTTTCTGGATAAAAGTCGCTACATCGGGGTCCTTCATGATCTGCTGGACCAAGTCCTGATACTGAAAACGACTTGTCTGACGTTTGATTACATCACCAACACTTTCCATCTAGTCTCCTCCTTCTTCTAATCGGGCTAACATTTCTTGTTTTTTGCGTTCTAGTTCCAGACGAGTTTCCTCACTGGTTTGATTCTTGTATTCTGGATTACTCCACTTAGGAACATTTGTCTTAGTCGAGCTAGTTTTTGATTTTTGGTCTTCCTGGCCTTTTTGCTGACGCTCTCGAATCCGAAGCACAGCTTCCTCTGCTGTCCGAATCTTGCGATAGGCATAGTCGTTTGCGACTTTCATGGCATATTTTTCATTGACATTAGCCGAATCAACCTTGTTAAAGGTTAAAAGCAAGACGATATTGATGACTTCGTCCAACAAGCCTAAAGACGCCATCTGGTGAAGGAGTTCTCTTTCACTTTGGGTGATGTTCCCCTTGCGCGTTTGCTTGATTTCGGCTAAAAATTCTAGGGGAGTTTTATTTTTGGCTTCCCTGATAATGGTCATTTCTTTGGGGCTAAAGTCAGAAGATGCTGGTTTTTGTGCTATCTTTTCACGCATGCGTTTGACTGAAATAACCTGAGCCACCGCTGTCGCCTTGGCTAATTGATAGGTCTCAAACCAGGTCCATTTTTTTTCATCTGCGATGGCAAACAATTCCAAAACATCCGTTTGCTCGTCTTCAAAACGCAAGCCATCTCGAGCCATCAGCCGCTGGAAATGTTCCAAGTCAAAATCATTTTTTAACTTGCTTTTAGACTCGGTTGGAGTCACTTCTTCGGTCAAGGTTGGAAATACTTGGCTAAAAGAAACAGAGAGTGCTTCTCCCTCACTTGGAGCCTGCTTCATAGCAGAAACAGCTGTATCCCCAATATTTTTCTCTAATAATCTGCTATAGACAGAATGGCTTAGAAATTCTTGACTGGAAAGGGGTGAATGAAGCTGTAATTCATATACCTCCCCTTTCTGATAAAGGGTCAACAAATCTAAAGCAGATAAGATTTTAAAGGATTGGAGCAAGGTCGGCATGCCAAAGTTTAAGTGGTTGAGGATATGGGAAAAGAGGTGTTCTTTTTGACCTCCATCCCAAAAGGTAATGGCATATAGATAGAGGCTCAGCGCCTCCTGACCGATAATCGGGAGGTAGCACTGCACCAGAGAAGAGGTATCTTGCGACACCCGATTATTCTTTAGAAAAGAAAAACGGTCATTTGGTTTCATCTATTTTTCCTTTTTCTTCTTAGAGGACTGGGTGATCTGCTGGAGCAGGCTCTCCAACTCACTCACATCCTTAAAGCTACGGTAAACACTAGCAAAACGAACATAGGTAATCTCATCCAGCTCTGCCAATTCTTCCATGACTAAAGACCCAATATATTCACTTTGGATCTCATTCTCACTGCGACTACGGAGTTTTTGCTCAATGCGGTTGACCACCATGCCGATTTCATCACTTGAAACAGGGCGTTTCTGGGCTGAGCGGATAATCCCATTAAAGATTTTATCTCTCGAAAACTGCTCTCGTGTACCGTCTTTTTTGACAACGACCAGCGTTCTTTCTTCTACTCGTTCATAGGTTGTAAAACGATGCTGGCACTCGTCGCACTCACGTCTTCGACGGATGGTATTTCCTTCTTCGGCTTGTCGACTATCAACAACACTAGACTTGGTAGCCCCACATTTTGGACAACGCATGCATTTCCCTCCTTGTCGTTTTCTTTTCATTATACCATTTTTTGAGCAATTCCCAAAACAATTCTTATTTTTACTTGACAAGTTTTTTGTTTTATTGTATTATTTAATTAGAACAACAAAGACAAAGAAAGGAGACTATGATGTCCTGGTCATTTGATAATACAAAACCGATTTATTTACAGATTATGGAAAAAATCAAATTACAGATTGTTTCCCATGAACTGGAACCCAATCAACAGCTCCCTACCGTGAGAGATTTGGCGAGCGAGGCTGGGGTCAATCCCAATACCATTCAGCGCGCCTTGTCTGACCTCGAACGTGAAGGATTTGTATACAGCAAGCGGACAACTGGTCGATTTGTCACCGAGGATTTAGACCTCATCCTTCAGTCCCGCAAACAACTTTCTGAGGAGCAACTGCAACAATTCGTCTCTTGCATGCTTCAATTTGGCTACAAAAAAGAAGAACTGCCAAATGTATTAAGCGACTATATCAAAGGAGTTTAAGACTATGACATTATTAGCACTTGAGAATGTATCAAAATCTTATGGAGGCACTATTGCTCTTGAAAATATCTCACTTGAGATTTCGGCTGGCAAAATTGTTGGTCTCCTCGGCCCAAATGGATCTGGAAAAACAACCTTAATCAAACTGATCAATGGCCTCCTTCAGCCCGATAAAGGACGTGTTCTCATTAACGGACAGGATCCAAGTCCAGCCACCAAGGCGATTGTCTCCTATCTTCCTGACACAACTTATCTCAATGAAGAGATGAAGGTCAAGGATGCTCTAACATATTTTAAAACCTTCTATCAGGATTTTAATCTCGAAAGAGCCCAACACCTGTTAGCTGATCTTGGCATTGATGAGAACAACCGCCTCAAGAAACTATCAAAAGGGAACAAGGAAAAAGTTCAACTCATTCTGGTTATGAGCCGCGAAGCTCGTCTTTATGTCCTCGATGAACCAATCGGTGGAGTGGATCCAGCTGCCCGTGATTATATCCTCAATACCATCATCAACAACTACTCACCAACCTCAACGGTACTGATTTCAACCCACTTGATTTCAGATATTGAGCCAATCTTGGATGAGATTATCTTCCTCAAAGACGGAAAAGTCGTCCGACAAGGAAATGTTGATGATATTCGTTACGAGTCAGGTGAATCCATTGACCAGCTCTTCCGTCAAGAGTTCAAGGCTTAGTTAAAGGAGATTATTATGTTTTGGAATTTAGTTCGTTATGAATTTAAAAATATCAATAAATGGTATCTTGCACTCTACGGTGCTGTACTTGCAATTTCAGTTTTGATTGGAATTTTTATTAGCAGTCTTAGTCCTAGTTACAACCCTGATAATACAGGCTATCTCATTTTCTTTTTGATTTTAGTCTTCGGGGGACTCAGCGTCACTCTTTGGATTGCAACAATCTTTTTAATCATCCGAAGATTTAAGGGTAGTGTCTATGACCGCCAAGGTTACTTGACCTTGACCTTGCCTGTCTCTGAACACCAAATTATTACTGCAAAACTTTTAGGTGGTCTTGTCTGGTCCATCTTAAGCTATATCGTCTTTATCTTGAGTATATTGATTATCTTCTTCTTAACACCAATAGAAAAAGACTTCACTGCCCTCTATAACTTCATTTCCCCTTATCTCAGCTACGGCTGGCTGTATGCCCTATCACTGTTTGTAGGTTCGATCGCATGGATTTTATCCATTTACCTCTCCATCTCTATCGGACAACTTTTTAACGAGTATCGAACAGCTATGGGGATTCTAGCCTATATCGTCATTTCAATCGTTATTGGTTATATCACTTTCTTCTTAAGAGTTGATAATGACTTTAACGTGATAGCTAGTACAGAAATTCTGCGCGATCTCTTTTTATCAGCTATCTACTATCTCGGTACCTACTATATCTTGAAAAACAAGGTCAATTTGCAATAAAAAATGCCCAGCTAGAAAGCTGGGTTTTTCTTTAACTCAATATCAAGCTGGCTACAAGAGGGCTGACAAAAACATAAAGAATACCGGTGACACCGATGGCCAAGCCACCCATGGCTCCTGCTACTGAGCCGTATCGAAAGGCTGTTCCCGTTCCGACAGCATGACCTGTTCCTCCAAGAGAAAGTCCCACAGCCACTGGGTCATCAATCTTCAACCATTTCAAAAGGGTTGGTCCAATCACACTGGTTAAGATCCCAGTGGCTACTACTACGACCAAGGTCACAGTCGTCAAACCTTGCAATTTTTCTGTGATCCCCACTGCCATGGCGGTTGTCACTGACTTGGGAAAGAGAGAAATGGCTAGGAAAAAGTCCATACCAAATATTTTCGCTACTATGGCAGTAAAGCAAGTATTGACAACTACTGCTAACAGACTACCAAAGAGAATACTCCGAGCATGGTGCCTCATCAGGTGAAAACTCTTATAAAGCGGAATCCCTAGAGCCACGGTCGATGGGACTATCAAGTTGTTCAGATAAACCCCACCTTGATAGTAGTCTTGGTAAGAAATACCAGTCACCTTGAGAAAAATAATGATAAAAACAGCTGACAAAAGCAAGGGCGTTGTCAAAGGATGGGGAAAATGTCTGTAAATCAACATCCCTACTAGATAAGCTAGGATAGATAATGCAATCC
Source organism: bacterium (assembly GCA_905221255.1). Classification (GTDB taxonomy): domain Bacteria; phylum Bacillota; class Bacilli; order Lactobacillales; family Streptococcaceae; genus Streptococcus. Next base: position 62,278 of record CAJNCL010000003.1, on the reverse strand, counting down.
CAAATAGAGGATTGGAAACAAATTCACTCATTTCGTTTCTCCCTTCTCATAGTCACCCTCAAATCGTCGCTTGATAAACTGTACCACTAGAGCGATGAGGACAATGTTAATGACAGCTGCAAAAAAGACAATCAAGACGATGGGTAAAAGATAAGGGGCAATCACATCAAACTTTTCCATGATACCCACTGCTGGCGGCAAAAAGAGAATGGTCATATTGGCCAGCAAGAAATTCCCGACCATGTTGACATGCCTGGTCCTTAGCCACTTGAATTGCAGGGCTAGAAAAAGAATAATCAAACCGATAATACTGCCTGGGATGGGCAGATGAAAGAAACTAGAAATTCCCTCTCCGATTAGAGAAATCACAAAGAGAATCATTAATTGAACATATAATTTCATCCTAAACTCCATGAAATAAACTTATTGCATACCAGTTTACTCTTTTTTCAGAAAATTTCAAGGAAATATTGCAATTCTTCTCTCTTGCAAGGATTAGTTAAAAGTAGTATAATAATTGCATGCGCAATCATCTTGTGTTGTAGAGACAGTCAATAATGACTTTGTGATTTTTACTTTGAAAAGAAAGGAGAAAGCAATGACCTATTTGGAAAAGTGGTTTGACTACAACCGCCGTCAAAAGGAAATGGAAGCCTTGTTGGAAGAAACTATTGCCCAGCAGAGTGAACAAAGGTTGACCTTGAAAGAGTTTTACCTGCTCTACTATCTGGATCTAGCTGATGAAAAATCCTTACGGCAGATTGATTTACCTGATAAGCTTCATCTTAGCCCAAGCGCAGTTTCTCGAATGGTGGCCCGACTAGAAGAGAAAAACTGTGGTTTACTTAGTCGCCGATGTTGCGATCAGGATAGACGGGCTAGTTTTATCTGCCTGACTAACGAGGGACAGACAACTCTAGCTTACCTGCAAAAGGCTGTCGAAGAAAGACTGGAGACGAGTCTTGATTTCATTTCTTAATCAGATTTTTAAAAAAAGTTGCGTGCGCAATCATTTTTCTTGACATTCCTCTTTTCAAGGAGTACAATAAAGTCAAGATTGAACAAAGGAGTTTTATATGATCGAAATTACTTATCTAGACGCAAGCAAGCAAGAGAGAACCATGACTTTCGAGTCTTACCAAGACTTTGAACGTTCTCAACACGCCTGCCTCATTGGCGTTGCGGATTACTACACTGTCCAAAAATTAACCTACAATGGTCATGATTTGGACTACCATGGGACTTATGGAGATGTTTTCTTCTATCTCATGAAACAAGATTTAAGCCAATATAACTAAAAAAGGAGAAATACAATGGCAAAAGCAATTACAGATGCAACATTCGAACAAGAAACAAAAGACGGTTTGGTCTTGGTAGACTTCTGGGCAACTTGGTGTGGTCCATGTCGTATGCAAGGTCCAATCTTGGACAAATTGTCTGAAGAACTTTCAGAAGATGTCTTGAAAATCGTTAAAATGGACGTAGATGAAAATCCAAACACAGCTCGTGCTTTTGGAATCATGTCTATCCCAACCCTTCTCTTCAAAAAAGACGGCCAAGTGGTAAAACAAGTTGCAGGTGTTCATACTGCAGAACAAATCAAGGCCATCGTTGCTGAATTGAGCTAATCACGAAACACTCCCATTCAAAATGGGAGTGCTTTTTTGTTTGCATAGAAAAAGCCCTGTTCCTCAAGATGAGGAGCAAGGCTTTTTGAATTTCAATTATTCTTCTGTTCCAAGGAAGTTTTTCGCAACAAGAGCTGCAAGAACACCACCAACGATTGGGGCAAGGATGAAAATCCATACTTGTTGAAGGGCTGTGCCACCTACCAAGACAGCTGGTGCCAAGCTACGAGCTGGGTTTACTGAAAGACCAGTAATGTTCAATCCCACAAGGATCATGGCCATCAAGGACAAACCGATTACTAAACCAGCGATTGCGCCATTGCCCTTGCTTTCTGAAGTGACAGTCATGATAACTAGGACAAACAAGAAAGTTGCGATGACTTCAAATAAGAATCCACCAAAGACAGTGACACCGTTTGCCAAGGCGTTTTCACCAAGACTAGCAGTTGACATGCCTGAGTTAGACAAGAGGAAGAATACTGCAGCTGACGCAAGGAAAGCTCCAACTACTTGTCCAAGGATGTAGTTTACAAGTTCTGAAGATGACAAACGTTTATTTACAAACATAGCGATCGAAACCGCTGGGTTCAAGTGAGCACCTGAAACAGTTCCGATTGAGAAAGCTGCAACTACAATTGCCAAACCAAAGGCAAAAGCAATTCCAAGGTGTCCAAGGCCATTAAGACCATTTCCAAAAACAACAGCTCCTGTTCCAATGAACACAAGCATAAATGTACCAATTAATTCAGCAACAAATTTTTTCATGATAAGTCTCCTTTTTTCAAACTATGTATTAGTCTATCAGAAGAAGGAAAGGGTTTCAAGATATTTGATTGTAAATTTTATATATGTTGCAATATTGTTTTCAAAATTTGTATATTTTTAATGTATTGCAATTAGTTGTGAATCTCTATATTTTATGGTTATACTATACTGAATAAAATGAGAGTTTGTATTAATCTTTTTAAATAGTACCGATCTCTCTATTTAATCCATTCCCCATTGTAATTGACATGATATCCATCAGGTGTAGTTGTATTGACTGCTAAGGCACCTGAACCATATGCATAGTACCATTTCCCTGAGACACTAAACCAACCTGTTTGCATTGCTCCCGAAGAATTGAGGTAATACCATAATCCACCTGTTTTCACCCAGCCTGTTTTCATTCCACCTGAAGAATTAAGATAATACCATGAACCGCCTGTTTTTACCCAGCCTGTTTGCATCCATCCTGAACTGTCAAAATAATACCATGTACTGTCGATTAGTTCCCAACCATTAGTTGTATAAGAACCATTGTTGTGTCTGTACCACCAACGACCAGAGGATTGAATCCAACTTCCTTTCGAAGCCGCTTTTTGTTTTAACAATAAATATTGTTTATATGCTTCAGATACTTTCGTATATTCCTTTTTAGCAGCCTCTTTTTTAGCATTAGCAAGTTTTAATTTAACATTGGCATTATCGAGCGCTTTTTTAGATTCCTCAACCTTTTGTTTAGCTCTAATCAATTGTTTTTTAGCTTCATCGAGTTTTTTTGGAGCATTTTTGAGATTTGTAACATATTGATGTGCTGTATCCAACTCTTTTTTAGCATTTTTAAGTGATTGTTCAGCAGTCTTAACGAATTTTATCTTATCGTTTTTGACTACTTTCAATCGATTTAGTTCAGTCTCTTGTTTCAAAAACTCAGTTTTAGCAGCACTCAGCAAAGTTTGTTGTTTACTCAATTCTGCTTGTGCTGATTTCAAAACGTTTAGCTTAGCTTCATTTTGTTTTGTCAAATCCACAAGACGTTTTTTAGATTTGTCTAGTTCTTTTTTATCTTTATCTAAAGTCGTTTTAGCAATGGTAAGGTTATTGTTTAGAGACGATAGTTTTTCATTTGCCATAGTCTCTTCATTTCTTTGTTTTCGATTAAAATTATCTAAAGCTTCTTTCGCTTTAGTATAGGCTGGATTTTTAGGATGTGTGATTTCATTCCAAACATAACGGAAGGTTATTTTAGGCAAGAATTTTACTCGTTTCCCATTAAAGTAAAATTCGCTATAATCTGGATTACTATCTTTATTTTCTGCTCTTGCTAAAAAATAACTACTATACTCTTCAGCTCCAGAAGGAAGTATTCCATAAACATCTTTATTCTCACTAATAAATGTTAACACTCCATAATTTCCATAACTTGTTTTTTCGCTAGAGGATGCTCCGACAGCCATCCCTGTCCCAGAAGCTGCTAGCAATGGAATTCTATGACCATAGTTACGTCTATGTGCTTCTTTTGGATCTGATGAGCCATATAACGAGGCATTACTATAATCATTAAAGTAAGATAGGACCTCTTTATAAGCAAGTTCTTTTTCACTTAACAGGCTCTTTTCTGGAACCGAACCAGCTGTTGCATTTTCAGTCGCATCCTTAAAACCAAAATCTTGATTTTTCAATTTTGTATCATGTGACAATTTATTATTTGCCACCATTTCATTTGCTCTCGCTTTTGCATATCTCAGAGCCTTGTCAGTCACAGCTGGCACTGGAATATCAATACCATTGATTCTACGTAATTCAATTAAGTATTTACGAACTTCTTCAGAAACCTTTTTATAATCAACCACATGAGGATCGCTGACATAATCTTTAGATGAAACAACGATAGTTTCTGTTCTTTCTCCGCTAAAATTCACATCTTCGTTCGCAGCAACATAATATGTCTTCCCATCACTTCCTACGAAAGTTTTTTCCTCAAGTGGAGGAGTCTTGGAATCACTCTCGCTAACAGAATTTGATTGAATCTCGTGAGGGACCGTAACTGTTAAAAACTCATTCCCAGCTGATTTTAAATTCTTTTCAAGAGTAGAACGGTTCTTATTTCCTCTTTCTACAAGTGCTTTTCTTTCTTGTTGAGCTTTTGAGAACTCACTAGTTAAAGAACTCACTTTAGCTTGGTCAGCTTTCACCTTCGCATCTAATTTCTCAGCAGTTTGTTGCACCTCACGTAATGTATTCCAATCAAAAGCTTTCTCTGCTACCCTTACTTTGTCTTGTGCCTTTTTTACGTCTGCTGCTCTTTGATCAACCTGAGTTTTTGCCTTATTAACAACTGTTTGTTGGTTCTCGACACTTGTCTGAGCTTGTTTCTCACCTTGTTTTACTCCAGCCAAATTTTCTTCGGCTTTCTTGACAGTTACTTGTTTTACGGCAAGATCCTTTTCTGCATTTTTAATTTTCTCAGGTGTAGCTTGTTTAGCAAATTCTTGAGCTTGTTTCAAAGCGTCATCTGCTTTGTTCTTATTTGTTACAGCAGATGCATACTCTTGTTGCGTTTTATCAACAATCTTCTGAGCATTCTTTTCTTCCTCAATTGCTTGATTTAGTTTGACTTCTGCCTTTTTAACGTCTGATTCCGTCACTTCTGCCTTTTTTGTTTCAACTTGAGTAGCATTAATTTTGCTAGATTTTTCGTTTATTAATTCATCTGCTTTTACGTGATTAGTAAAACTAGTTGCCATTGCTGTTGCCAGGCCCAAACCAATCAACACTTTTTCCTTTTTCATTAATCTAACCTTTCTTTTTAAGCGTTTACATTTTATATTTTATCATATATTTCTATATTTTTAAAGAATTTCGATATTCTTAGAAATTGTTTATAAATCTATACCTTGCATCTATAATTACATAAAACAACTTAACTATAAATTGTAATATATAGTTCCTCATCAATTTCTTAACTAAATTCAATCATATAGAAAATAAAAAGGATGATTAGTAATACCGATTCCGTTATTAATTCTGCTTTGCAATTACGACCCTCAACACTTTTCTTGACAATCACTACAAATAAAGCAAAAGTCCCATTAGCATCATTCTAGAACGACCTCTCTATTCCCTTACTCTCCCAACTCCGCACTGTAGGCGATAATCTGGTCAACCGTGTCAGACAAGAATTGGATAGTATCACGGAGTGGTTTGTCCGTTGAGATATCGGCTCCGATAATCATGGCTGATTCAAGCGGTGTCTTGCTGCCACCTGATTTGAGAAGATTGAGCCAGTCTCTAGCCCCATTCTCAGAGTTTTTCAGATGAAGGTAACCAGCAGTAGAGATGACAAGACCAGCAGAGTAAGTGTAGCTATACAAGCCCATGTAGTAGTGAGCTTGGCGCATCCAGGTCAGAGCTGCATCATCATCAATCTCAATGGCATCTCCCCAGAAATCCATCAAGACTTCCTTCATAATACTGTTGAGTTTGCTTGCTCCGAAGGTTTCTCCTTCTTCAATCAATTTATAAACCTTACGCTGGAAAGCTGCTTCCAAGAGGTGGGTGATAAAGTTATGGAAGTAGGTGTCTGTCAGACGATGAGCAAGAGCGAAGCGTTTCTGACGAGGGTCGTCAGACTGGTGCTCCAAATAATCACTTAAAAGCAATTCATTGAAGGTTGATGGTGCTTCGACATAGTAGGTCGACATGTGAGCGTTGAAATAGCTCTGGTGGTTGTCTGAAAAGATAAATTGACCAGAATGCCCAATCTCATGAATCAAGGTATAGACATCGCTCAAACGGCCAGTCCAACTCATGAGAACATAAGGATGCACACGATATGGATCCGTTGCGTAACCACCTGAATCCTTGCCACTATTAGCAGCGAAGTCCACCCAGCGTTCTTCTTGGTAACGGGCAATTTCTTGAGTGTATTCTTGACCCAGTGGTTCTACTGACTTCATGACCAAGTCATAGGCATCATCAATGCTCACTTCAGGATTGAGGGCGCTATCCAAGTCCAATTTCCAGTCAGCAAAGGTCATCTTTTCAAGACCATTCACCTTGGCAACATGCTTGAGGTATCTCTGAGCGACTGGCGCAAATTCTTGCATAATGAGGTCGATCTGGCGGTCAAACATGGCACGGTCCACTTCTTGCTCAGCCAGAAGATAATCAAAGACTGAGTCATAGCCCTTCATATCTGCCAACAATTTCTCAGACTTGACTTGGGCTAAATAGGCTGCCGCAGCCGTATTTTGGTGCTTACGGAGTCCCTCTGAGAAAGAACGGAAGGATTTTTCACGAACTTCCGCGTCCTCGTGGTTTTGGTAGAAATTCTCATAAGTTACAAAGCTGTTTTTGTAGGTCTTGCCATGGGCTTCAAAGTCAGCCATTTCAAAGTCCCCAGCTCGCATCTTAGTATAGATATCCTGTGGACTATAGAAAACTTCACCGAGATTGGTCAATGCCTTCTCCACATCCGCCCCTAGATAGTGGGCTTTTTTGATTTTAGCCTGACGAATGGCTGCCGTCAAGTGGGACAGTTCACCCAAACGCTCCAAGACTTCCTCATCTGCAGCAACTAATGCATCGTCAAAGAAAGTCAAGGCTACACTGGCATCTGTCTCAAAGTCCATCCCAGCTTGGGCGATATTAGCAAATTCTTCATTGCTATAGTCCGTCGTCTGAGGCATAAAGGCATAATTGCCAATATGGCTCATCTGGATATAGATTTGTTCCAATTCTGCAAAGGCCTTCTCGAAATCTTCAAAAGTGTGAAGATTGCCCTTGTAGTCCCGGCTAAATTGGTTAATATCTTCGCGAGCTTTCTCGATTGCACGCAAGAAATCCTCACGGTCTTGGTATAGGGCGGTTAAATCCCAAAGTTCCTTTTCTGGGAATTCTGATCGGTGTTTTTGTTCCATTTTCTTCCTCTTATTTCTCTAATTCTACTAAAACACTAAGGGCTGATAAGGCGTAAAGTGGTGCTGTTTCTGCTCGCAAGATGCGAGGTCCTAGGCCTGCCAAGACGGCTCCTTTAGCTTCAAAACTTTCGATTTCTGCAGGTGAGAGACCGCCTTCTGGACCAAAGATAAAGAGCAATTTGGCTCCTTTTTCAAGACCAGTGACTACTTGCAGAAGCGCAGCGGTTTCTCCCTCTTTTGCTGATTCTTCATAAGCCACCACGATAGAGTTGAACTGGTCCAGTTGCGCTAGAAAGTCTGATTTTTTCTCAAAAAGTTGGACACTCGGGACCAGATTCCGCTTGCTTTGCTCTGCCGCTCCAAGGGCGATTTTTTCAAGTTTTTCAACCTTTTTGCCCAATTTCTTACCATCCCACTTGGCGACGGACCAGTCAGCAGGAAAGGCCCAGATTTGACTGGCTCCCAGTTCGGTTACTTTTTGAGCAATAAACTCCAGCTTGTCCCCCTTGGGAAAGCCTGAGGCGATGGTCACTTGGATGGGAAGTTCGACATTGTCAGCTAATTCTTCGAGAAATTCAAACTGACGATTTTCCACATCCAACACGCGCGCCAAGCGCTTGATACCATCATCAAAGACCAAGGTCACCTCATCATCTTCTTTTAAGCGCATGACCTGAAACATATGCTTGCTGGTTTCCTTGTCCTTGATAGTGACAGGAGAGATAGGACTGCCTTTGACAAAATACTGTTGCATGCTAGCCTCCAATCACACCTGAAATATCCTTGGTCTTCTTAAAGACACAGGCATTCCATTCCCCTTGAGTCATATGGGTTTCAAGGAAAAATCCAGCTGACTCAGCTGACTCTCGCACCATGTCCCACTTGTCCTTGATAATGCCACTCATGATCAGGTAGCCTTCATCCTTGACCAAGCGATAAGCATCCTCCGTCAGATGGATGAGGATATCTGCCAAGATATTAGCCACAATCACATCTGCCTCAATCTCCACACCCTTAAGCAAATCTCCTGCCGCTACATGGATATTTTCCATGCCAGGGTTGAGCTCAATATTTTCCTGAGCCACACGAACTGCCACATCATCCAAGTCATAGGCGAAAATTTCCTTGGCACCAAGCAACGAGCTAGCAATGGAAAGTACTCCTGAACCAGTACCCACATCTAGCACCGTTTCGCCACCACGGAGAACCTGCTCCAAGGCAAAGAGGCTCATCTTGGTCGTTGGATGGGTTCCAGTCCCAAAGGCCATACCAGGATCCAACTTGATAATCTTTTCTCCAGCAGTCGCCTCATAGTCCGTCCAGGACGGCACAATGGTCAAGTCATGGGTGATACGAGCTGGTTCATAATATTTCTTCCAGTTGTCTGCCCAGTCTTCCTCAGCCAAGGCAGTCATCCCCATCTTGACCTCTCCCAAATCCATAAAGTCTGTCAAGTCTGTCAAGCGAGCCTGCAAGTCTGCCTCAACCACTGCTACATCAACCGTATCAGGATAGTAGGCGGTCACCACAATTTCTTCTTGCTGTTCCACCTCAGGGAAAATCTCACCAAAGCGGTCCACATTTCCCACATAGTCCATGCTGTCCTCTATCGCAACACCTTGCGCTCCCAGCTCAATCAGGAGATTAGAAACCAACTCCTCTCCTTCACGCTTGACTGTAACTTTTAACTCTTGCCATGTTTCCATCATTAAGATACCAAGCCCGTAAAACACAAAGCCAAAATAGGAAATTCTCTGAAGACGCTTGGGTCTAAGAGAAGTTTATCTTTTTGGCACAGTGTTTAGGGCAAGTTCAGTTTAGAAATGTAACTGAACTATCCTTTCTATTTCTCTATGCATTTTTTCATGTATACCATATCCATGCCTTCTTTTTCAGGTTCAATATGGGTTTGATGGTAGCCGTTCTTCTCATAGAAAGCAACCATACCTTCATCCTGTAATACCGTACACAAATCCCACTGTTTAATAGTCGAAAATTCCTTTTCCAGCAATCTCAATCCCTCAGAACCATAACCTTTTCCTTGATATTGGGGTAAAATCGCTGCCGTTCCCAACCAAGCCTCCGTCAACTCTTCATTGGTCTGAATTCGTAAAAAACCAATTTTTTCTTCATCTTCTTTCACAAAGTAGTAATAGCTATTGGGACGTTCGACTAGTTTCCACTTAATTCGTTCACGGTCCTCCAGATAAGGATCGTACTCATCTTGGTATTTGTCATAGACCGCCTTAAAGCTAGCCCTTTGAATTGCAATTACGGTTTCTAAATCCTCTGCTCCTGCTCGGACAATCTGAATCATACTACTACCCCCAAATACACACTCTCTCAACTAGTACTTCTATACTCTTCCACACGCTGTTTTACTGACCCTTAAATTCCTCAATCACATCTGTATAGTGTTCTTTCATTGCACTATGAATCTGCTGTTTAAAAATACCAAACGTAAGATAATAAACAAATAGAACAATTCCTTCAAACAGTATCAGAAACAAAAAATATTCTGAAAATGAAAGTGTTTGATTATTCTCACCTTGTAAAGACAGAACATACAGCAACCCCCAGATAAGGGCCATAGAAATCCCTGCTACTTTAGTGCCACCTTCCCTTTGTTTTTTTAACTTTAAATATTCAATATAAATGAATGTAGCTTCTTCCTTAGAGTATTGCCCAGTTTCTAGTCTGCGTTTAACTTTTTTATTTAACGTCGTTGTTCCAATTATATAAACCACTTCATTTCCTCCAAATAATCCCTCACTCTATCCTGCAACTGGGGTACAACCTTATCTGAGCTAAGAAACTCATCAATGCTCATCAGTTTATAGCCCTGTCCTTCATCACCAAAAACGATACTATCAAACTGTTCCTGCCTTAACTTACCAACCAGAAAGACGGATTCCTTTCCCTCAAAAAGCATACTTGGGTAAACCTTACTCCAAAGCAAACAATCTTCAGTCAAATGTATCCCCAGTTCTTCAAAAACTTCACGCGCCGCGCACTCAAAAGGACTTTCATCACCCTCACGGCCACCACCTGGCAATTCCCAGGTATTAGGGTATGGAATGTTTGATTTGTCATCACGTAAGATAGTTAAGAGCTTATCACCACAAAAGAGGGCAATTTTACAGCCTGTGAAATTAATTCTTTTATTCAATAATTCCATGATTAAGTCTCTTCCTATGATAACAAACTGCTCTATGCTAGCATTCTACTTAGCTATTCTTGAATCAATTTTTGACAATCTAGATCCCAGTATGCCTGCCATCTCCCCTGATTCTTACTAAAATAAACCGTAAACTCATCGTTTACATTATCTGCAACATAGCGAAGACTAGGTGGAGCCTCCTCGCAACTCAGTATCCATGGATGAAAATAAAAAAATTTCTCTCGCCTCTCTCGACTATTGTTCAACTTTTTCTTGTTCTGAGGAATGGAGTTTTGAAACTCCCTTTCCAAACTGGACTGGATGGCATTATCAAAGTCGTTTAAAGAAGCTATCAACTGCTCAAACTGTTTCTCTTCACCAGTCTTAAAGTAAATCAAAAACTCAAATTCTCCAAAGCCTTCAGAAAACTCAAGTTCCATGATTTTTGCGCTCTCGTCATAAAGTCCCCCTTCATTAAAAAATCGGCGGCTTTCACACTTCAACACTCTCTCAAAATCTAAATTTTCAAATCGATTGCGTGGTAGAGAAATCCCATACTCTTGCGAGTTTGGGCTTATTTTCCTAAATAGCTGCTTGAATATATGAAACATTTTTCCCTCTTTTCTAGACTTCAAACCCTCTTCAGAAACACCAGTTAGATCCCCTTCTCATTTATATCAAGCAATCAAGCCGATTGAAACAAACCTAGCTTGTCAGCTTACAACAGAGTTTTCTTCATGGATTTCTTTCTCCAACTCTGCTAACCAGTTTTCATAGTAGCGTTTCTCATCTCGCAACATGCGACTAGTATTCATTTTCTGTTTAGCAATCTTCATAGCCTTGCGAGTTTGAGCCATGTCTTTCCTTGCCTTAAATTGATACCAGGCTTGAATGATCTGCATGTCTGCCATTTTTAGAGACAAAAAGGATTTAACTCCTCGATTACTTGCATACTCCTCCGCTTTTTCATGATCTCCTTCTAGCAAGGCAATGTGAAGAAGGTATAATTGAGAAATCGTTTTAGACATTGGATTATCTGTTTTCTCTAGCAAAGACTGAAACTGTTGCTTTGCGAGCTCTATATTATCATCCAATATGAAGACCAAGCCCTGAAGGGTCTGAACACTTTCTGCAAAACTCCCTCTTGCATCCTCATCAACAGGCACGATAAAGTCTTTCAAATCATATTCTTGAGGAGCTAGCAAGGTCTGGGCAGAATGCCTCAACACCGAGTAGGCGTATTTGGTATTTTCAGGTTGCTGTAGCAATTCCCAAATTTTTGCTCCATCGGTAATCCCAACCGGCTTAGCATTGATGAGAAGAAAGGAAACATTTAAACAAATCCAAGTAGCCGCAAAATACCAGTTAGCTGTCAAAAATCCATACAATATCGCCAATAAAATCAAGCCAAGATGAACCATCAAGCCTCCTGCAAGCATCAGGATGATTCTTTGGTCGCTTTCATCTTCTTTCAATCCAATATACTGAGCACCAACATTTTTCAGAACGGCTGTTCGACTAAGATGAAACTTGCCTGACTTTTTTGTCAAAAGAAAATTCCCTAATCCAAAAGCCACCAGTCGATAGCCTGTCAGGTAACCGCAAAATGCGTGTCCCAACTCATGAAGAATAAATATCAGATAGATGCTGAAAAAAGTAAATAGATAGCCTGGAATAAAGACTAACGAGAAACCTAGCTCTTTAAAGGAAATCGTACCAAAAACAAATCCTAGCATCAAAAAAACAAAGGACAGACCAGAAATAAAAGACAAGCCTATTTTCTTCATATACTTTCTCCCCTAGTCTCTAGTATCTCGGATAAGGATAAAACTCTCCTTCTTCCAAGCCTGCTTTCCCTTCTTCAAAGACTTCTTGGTTCCATTCCATGACGAATTCCTCTGCCTCTGGGTCTTCCAAAAAGTCCATGAGGGCATCCAGCCCAACCTCGGCAGTATCTTTGAGAAATAGCGCAAAATAAGCTAAAAACTCACGAGAAAATCCTTTTTTAGGCAGGTAAGGGATGACTGTTAAATAGTCTTCTGCGTTAACTGTTGACTTTGCAGGATTGTAGAAAAGAACTGCTTCCTCGAAGAGGATATCGTCTGATGACACCTCTCCGTCCTCATCCACCATCTCCACACCTGCAGCGTTTTGTGCTTCTAGAAGAAAACTCACTTCAACCGCGTGATTGCGCTTGTCCCAGCTAATCTCATAATCAAAAGGAAAGTTCTTGTCCAACTCTTCCTCTAAAACATCTAAAAATCCGTATGTTGCCATTTTGTCCTCTTTCTATGCGACTCTTTAATCGCCCCGATTGCTCGGAAATATGCTAAAATAGATACTACCATCTTACCACATATACATCAGAAAATCCATGTTAGAAAGGACTGCTATGCCAGACAATCTCGCGCTTCGCATGCGCCCCAAAACCATCGACCAGGTAATCGGTCAGGAGCATCTAGTCGGACCTGGAAAAATTATCCGTCGCATGGTGGAAGCCAATCGTCTGTCCTCCATGATTCTCTACGGACCTCCAGGAATCGGCAAGACCAGTATAGCCTCTGCCATCGCTGGAACGACCAAGTATGCCTTTCGGACCTTTAACGCGACAGTGGATAGTAAAAAACGGCTACAAGAAATCGCGGAAGAAGCTAAATTTTCAGGTGGTCTCGTCCTATTACTAGACGAAATCCATCGTCTTGACAAGACTAAGCAAGACTTTCTTCTACCACTCTTAGAAAGTGGTCTGGTCATCATGATTGGGGCTACGACTGAAAATCCTTTCTTTTCAGTCACTCCAGCCATTCGTAGTCGTGTTCAGATTTTTGAATTAGAACCCTTGTCCAATCAAGATGTCAAAGGAGCGATTCAGATAGCTCTATCTGACCCTGAACGTGGCTTTGATTTCCCAGTTGAATTAGATGAGGATGCCCTTGATTTTATCGCGACCTCTACCAATGGAGACCTGCGTTCTGCCTTTAACTCGCTGGATCTGGCTGTTCTCTCTACTCCCGAGAATGACAAGGGCATCCGCCATATCACGCTGGATATCATGGAAAACAGCCTTCAGCGGAGCTATATTACTATGGACAAGGATGGAGATGGACATTATGATGTTCTCTCTGCTTTACAAAAGTCCATCCGTGGCTCGGATGTCGATGCCAGTCTCCACTATGCTGCCCGCTTGATTGAGGCTGGGGATCTTCCTAGTCTCGCTCGTCGCTTGACCGTCATCGCTTATGAAGATATCGGTTTGGCCAATCCTGAAGCTCAGATCCATACCGTAACTGCTCTAGATGCTGCTCAAAAGATTGGGTTCCCAGAAGCTCGCATCCTCATTGCCAATGTCGTGATTGACTTGGCCCTCTCTCCAAAATCCAACTCAGCCTACGTCGCTATGGACAAGGCCCTTGCTGATCTCAAAACATCAGGGCATTTGCCTATCCCTCGACACCTGCGCGATGGCCACTACAGTGGAAGCAAGGAACTAGGCAATGCGCAAAACTATCTCTATCCGCACAACTATCCTGGAAACTGGGTCAAGCAAGACTATTTGCCAGAAAAAATCAAAGACCAGCACTACTTCACTCCGGAAGATACTGGCAAATACGAACGAGCCTTGGCGCAACGTAAGGAAACCATTGATAAATTACGAAACTTGTGAAATCCTTTTCAAAAAAATAAATTTTCCTCTTGATTTTTTTTGAAAAAGTGGTATCATATAAACATAGAAACGCTGTGGTGTACGACTTCACACTTAAGTGTTGACCGACTATTTTTTGTATTATTAGGGAAACAAAAGTCTTCTAACAGCATGTAGGCCGTCTCACACGGAAACAGCTTCAGTTAGAGCGAGTTGCCCACCTGCTTAATTGCGCGGGTTCAATACAAACCGTGAAGTTTCGGCACCAATACAGCTTTTTCTTTGCCTCCTTAGCTCAGTTGGTAGAGCAGTAGACTCTTAATCTATGGGTCGCAGGTTCGAGCCCTGCAGGGGGCATCTAGATACAACAGGAAAAGCCTTGGTTTCAAGGCTTTTTTTGTTCTCCCTACTTTTATTTCATCAACAGATACTCAAGATATATTTTGTGTGTAAAAAAATTCTTTTGCTCCTCTACGAAAAACAAAAAAGCTATCCTACCTTTGCAAATTTGGATAAGATAGCAGAATATTTTAATGCAACTCCAACCCAACTATTTGGAACTAGTAAAGAGATTGAGTTAGAAAAGAGTGTTCTTGAATCTAATGAATACTCTGATAAAGTAAGTGAAATCTTAAAGGCTGTCAAATACATCGAGCATTTCCTACATACTAATGGACAGCACTTAGAAGATTTACTTTACCTAACAAGAGGCAACCAACTATACACAGAAGATGGAGAAGAGTTGTATATTGATCCAACTTCTCAGAAAAGAACAGTTCATACCCAATATGAACCTGGTTTTATTGTAGCAAGAGAGAAATCTCCACTCGAACTCTTAATTGAAAATAAGGAGCTATTAGATTAAATAAAAAAAGCGAGTTTTAGGCTCGCTTTTTCTATTGTATAATCTTATTCTTCAGTTCTTCCGGTTGCTTAGTTGCATTGAACTCAACTCGTTTTGTTGTTCCATCTTTCTCAGTATGATAATAACTTGAATGTTTCAACACCCATTCTTTATTACCAATCATCAAACACTCCGCCTGTAAGTTGGTACATGAGGTAAATGTGTCCAAGGTTTTGACAATTCGCGTCACATGAAGTTATTTAAGCATCTCCTTTTTTTTTATTACCATTTTCTGTTATAATAAATTGTACTTCTAAAATAGAAAGGTCTTAAGATGACAACTCTTATTAAACATAAACGTGTAGAATTTTCAGAACTTTTTTATGACTTAGTTTTTGTTTTTGCAATTTCAAAAGTAACTACTTTAATTGAGCATCTTCATAACGGTATTTTGACTTGGAATTCTTTCCTTGATTTTTTCATGGCTGTTTTGGTTCTCACTGATTCATGGATGATTCAAACCGTTTATACCAATCGCTATGGAAAGAACTCTTTATTTAACATGGTAATCATGTTTATCAAAATGGGACTTTTACTCTTTATAGCCAATATGATTGGACCTGATTGGCAACAATATTTTCATTATCTCTGTTGGGCTATTGGTACATTAACCTTTACCTTATTTTTACAATATTTGGTTGAATTTTTTAGAAAATCAACCGATAATGTTGAACGGGAAAGTATCAAAGGTTTTCTATGGATAACAGGTCTAGGAAGTTTAGGAGTCTATCTAGCAGCTCTTCTTCCTATTTACGTTGGAGTCTCTGTCTTATTTGCTAGTATTCTGCTAACATTTATTATGCCAATTATCTTGCTTAGTAAAGATAAGCATTACCAGGTAAATCTCCCCCATTTAATCGAGCGCATCTCCCTTCTTGTCATTATTACGTTTGGAGAGATGATTATGGAGCTAGCTAACTTCTTTACAATCGAGAATTTCTCGATTTATTCGGTTCTTTATTTCATTATTATGCTTTCTCTGTTCTTGTTTTATTTTGGTCAATTCGACCATGCTATTGATGAAAAATCTAATCAAAAGGGACTATTTCTAATTTACAGTCACTATCCTATTTTCATTGGACTTATTATGATGACCGTTTCGATGAGTTTTCTTCAGAATCCTGAAGCTAATCGTCTCTTTGCAACCAGCTTCTCTTATATCGGATTTGGCCTCTTTCAAGCTGCTGTCCTAGTAAATGGGCCCTATAACAAACACTATCTTCGCTATTCGAAAAGTTACTACTGTGTCCAAGCGACACTCTATCTGGCTGCCTTGATTCTCTCTTTAATCTTTGCTTCTAATCCTATAATAGTAGTGAGTGTAACAACCATTTTAGCTCTAGCTATAGCCATTCATTTTATTTATTTTTATATGACACAGAATAAAAAATATTCCAAATCTAACTGGGAGTTATTTTAATGAGTTTATAACATAAAAAAAGCTTTGGGAACCAAGGCTTTTTTGTTTGTTCTGAACTAAAAAATGACAGGATTGTTAGGATATTCTGAGTCTAATATTGATGAAATTCTTGTCTTATCACAAAAAAACGCTATCTAGCGTTTTTTGTTATTCTTAGTTACTCGTCTAATCGAATAAACATCATTGCGTTAAGCAAAGAGATGAGAGCAACTGTATTGACATTATTGGAATAGATCAGTCTCTTATTTTCAATAGGCGGTATAATAAAATTTGAAATAATGATGTCGTAAGGTGATTCTTTTAGAGCATCAAGGGACAACTCTAACTCACCCCAAACCTCCAGTTCAAAATTGTTACTGCAATAGTAAGCAAGTGTCTCGGCTACTGATTTTGCATGATACTGATCAAAATTACTCATGACCAAAACCTTTAATTTAGGTTGATTTTGTAAAAGATTTAGCACTAAGTGTTTGCTATGAGTGATAAAAGTATAGGACAAATGATTGACTTTCATTGAACTATCATCCATTTCCAAAGTCTTTAGATAATGTTCAATCCCTTCCTTCACCTCTGAAACGAAGCGAGGGAAAATATTTTGAAAGTTCTTGATTGTATTGCCTTTTTGATCAAATAGGATAAACTCTGTCGATAATTCCTGACGATGCAGGTGTGCTGTATTATGCAAATGCCAAATCAGATTGTCTTTATTGTCTACTTGAAGATTATACTCTCTTGATACCTGATCCACTAAATCTCCCAATAACTGATACGATTTTTTTACATAGCTGTCTGTTTTTGCATGGTTCAGAAATACTTCTTCATCTATGAAAAACATTTTTTGAAAATAGGATACAAACAGTTGACTTATCACTTCTTTATTCAGAGAAATCTGATATTCAGAATCAAAGCTGGCTACAATCTCTTCGATTTCTTCTGCCTGCATGAAAGATTCTAACAATTGATTGTTAAAAGAGTCTCTCTCAACTTCCATGAAATGACCAAACTTTATACGATATAAATTTGTAACCAGAAGTAATTTTAACATTCTGTGAGTTGATAAATTCATCGGGAAAGAAGTTGCTTTATAGACAAATTCCAATAATTGAGACAAGGGTTCTACAGAAAAATCTTCAAAGGGCCATTCAAGGAAATAATATTTCTCTGAAAAATATTGGGCAAAAAAGTAACGAATATCTATCTCATTTCCAGTGATTCGAACTGGATTGAGGCTAATTTCAAAACGGTATTGTTTCTTAATAATTTTGTTAATATGACGGATAATACGGTAAAGAGAGGAAGAACTGATATAAAACTCTTTGCAAATATTCTCTACATCACATCCTTCATTGAAGAAGACAAATTCTAAAATTGAAAAGTGAGTTGAATGCTTAAAAAAATGATGATAGACCATCTCAATATCACTATCATCGGTATTAATGATACGGATGCCGTTTGTTGAGGAATGAAATATCAAGTCAGGAAAAGAAGATCTGACTTGAGACAAGTCATCTTTTACAGAACGTTCTGTACAGTGCAATAATTCTGCTAGTTCCGAAATATGAAACCAGCGTTTATTTTCAAATAGTAATTCTAACAATTCTAATTGTCTGTGACTTTTTTTAGATAATAAATCTCTCATGAATAGCTTTTCTCTCTTTATAATAAACTAAATGATTGTCTTTCAATCTTCATGCAATTATACCACATGGAGTGCATTTATCCTCTTACAACGACTTTTGCTTGTTATAAAAAGACTAGTCTAATCCCTTAGAAACTCAGAAGCATCAAGCTTTTCTTATTTATCTGTATCTAGAGTACGTGTTTACAGTACGGTTTTCAAGACGAACTATTATGTTTCCAAGTTGAGATAGTATATAATTAGTTCAATCAAAGATGTTGATTCTTTGATTTAGAATTAGAAAAGGAGGATACACTATGTTGTGGTCCATTATTGTAGGAGGTCTTATTGGTCTCATCGCTGGTGCAATCACTAAAAAAGGTGGTTCAATGGGAATAATTGCAAATATCTTTGCAGGTCTTATCGGTTCATCTGTAGGACAATCTCTTCTCGGAAGCTGGGGACCTTCATTGGCTGGAATGGCTATTATTCCATCAATCGTTGGTGCTGTGATTGTTGTTGCAGTCGTTTCATTTCTATTTGGTAAAAAATAAGCATTACCTAATAAGAAATTAAAGTGATAAGCCATAATTTTGAATACTGTAGACGGGTAAAATTATGGTTTAAAGCTTTTCATTTGAAAGGATTTAATATGTCAAAATCAAAGAAAATATTGTTACTTATTTTCTGTATCTTAATCTTGACTATTTTCCTTCCTATTCTCATAGATTATCATCAGGTCAGTGATTTAGATATCCACTTATTCAGTTGGAGAGAACTCAACGCTGAATTCCTGATTGCTAGATATGTCTTTTGGGGGACACTTGTCCTATCTGTTTTAGTTTTAATTTCAATGTTAGTGATACTCTTTTATCCTAAACAATATTTAGAGATTCAATTAGAGACTCAAGAAGATACATTAAAACTAAAAAATTCAGCTATCGAAGGCTTTGTTCGATGTTTGGTCATTGATCATCAGTTGATCAAAGAACCAACAGTCCATGTAAATAGCCGCAAAAATAAATGTTTCGTTTATGTTGAGGGCAAAATTCTTCCTTCGGACAACATCTCAAAACGATGTCTTGTCATTCAGAATGAAATAACTCATGGATTAAAGCAGTTCTTTGGTATTGAACGTGAGGTAAAACTTGAAGTTAAAGTTAAAGAAGTTGAACCTCCAAAAACGACCAAAAAGACTGTTAGTCGTGTAAAGTAAGGAAGTAAAAATGGAATGGTTTAAAAAATACCAGTATCCAATTATTGCAGGTTTAGTAGGTGTCATTCTCGCTTGCTTTATCTTATCCTTTGGCTTTTTCAAAACACTATTTGTACTAATTTGTGGAGCCTTAGGAGCATTTGCAGGATACTATGTTAAGGAAAAATATTTAAATAAATAAAGGAGTCTCGTATGTCAAACTTAGATAAAAATGTAGAAAAAAAAGATGTTGCTGTTGTTTCTCAAGATATTAAAGGGGAACTCACTTATGAAGACAAAGTAATCCAAAAAATCATTGGTCTTTCACTTGAAAAAGTACCTGGACTTTTGGATGTGGATGGAGGATTTTTCTCTAATCTAACAGAAAAAATTATCAATACTGATAATGTCACTCATGGTGTCAATGTTGAAGTTGGGAAAGAACAAGTTGCAGTTGACTTGAACATTGTTGTTGAGTACCAAAAGAATGTCCCTGCTTTGTACAAAGAAATCAAAGATGTTGTCGTATCACAAGTTACAAAAATGACTGATCTAGAAGTTGTTGAAGTCAATGTGAATGTTGTTGATATCAAAACGAAGGAACAGCATGAAGCAGATTCAGTTAGCCTCCAAGACCGAGTAACTGACGTGGCTTCTTCAACAGGAGAATTTGCTTCAGAACAATTTGAAAAAGTGAAATCTGGTATCGGTTCAGGTGTTGCTGCTGTTCAAGAAAAAGTAGGCGAAGGTGTTGAAGCCGTTAAAGGCGAAACAAAGGAAAATGCTCGCGTACACTAATTTATCTTGTCAAAATCAATCAATTTAAAGGAGGCAGAATTATGTCAACAGAAGAAAAATTAAATCAAGCAAAAGGTTCCATTAAAGAAGGTGTCGGCAAAATGATCGGCGATGAAAAAATGGAAAAAGAAGGAACAGCTGAAAAAGTTGTTTCTAAAGTAAAAGAAGTTGCTGAAGATGCTAAAGACGCTGTCGAAGGCGCTATTGAAGGTGTGAAAAACATGCTTCACAAAGATGAAAAATAAGGCTAAACCTTAATTGACCTTTTCATTATAGTAGTCAAAAAGAGGACCGTAAATGTCCTCTTTTTTTGTAGATCGGATTCTAAACACGCTTCCCATTTTTCGTTAAAAGGTAATGTCAACAGGAAAAGCCTTGGTTTCAAGGCTTTTTTGCATATTTAAAATAAGATCTCCCTTTTTAAAGAAAGAAAATTTAAAAGGTTTCATCCTACTAGACTGGCTCACTTATCCACCACTTGAGCTTCAAATTGGGCTGGTTGCTTGTCTACATTGGTAATGGTTATCGTGTGGGGCTTGTTATTGGTGGCATCAAACACTTTTTCACCTTGGTAACTCACAACAACTCCATCTTTTTCTAAATAAATATCTGCTTGCTTGTTTGGAAGTTCTTCATCCTCCTCATCGAAACCATGGCTTTTTATAATCTTTTGTTCCTCTACTTCATAATATACATCGCCATTTCTCTCACTCCAAACACCAGAGCCAGTTAATTTAATTTTACTTGAATCATTTTTCTTCAAGATAAAGATTGAATAGTATTCCAAATCTTGTGTTCTGGGGTTTACTTTTAAGTTGACGGATTGACCTGGTTGAAGAGTGTATTTGCCATAGTTCAAAACGGAAATGACAAACCAGACTAACAGCAAACTATACAAGACTCCTATAATCATTCGTGAGCGCCTACTTTTAAACAAACGTAAAAGTAACAGTAAAGAGACAATAAAGAGCAATTCTGTAAACATTTTATCCTCCCTTTCTCATCATCGTTGACATCCTAAACAGAGTCTCGCATCCATTTCTCACTAGTAACATCAAACATATAAAGTCTGATACATCTTATCTAAAAAAGCTTTCAACTCTTTTTGAACAATCTTTAACAGGCGTTCTTCTTCGGCTTGAGAGATGTTCACATCTTCTTTTTTTTGATTACTAATATGAGAATAGTAACTACGTTTTAGGGTTAATTGATGATCTAAAATATAGTAGGTATCTATTTTTTCCTCATTTACCCTTGTTTCAAATAAAACCGAGACTTCATCCCTGCCAGGATTCAACATTTTCAAATCAATGTCTCCTCTTATCCCTATGGAATCAATTCCTCCATCCAAGCGAATGGCACCGTCGGGAGGAACAATATAGCCTGCATTTCGCATGTCAGACGCATATTTTTCTGACGCCATTAAATGTTGTAAGACGGCTATAGTGTCCTTTTCTTCAAAGGAAGTCTTTAATTGGAACCGTTCTTGGTGGCTTTGATACTGAAAATAAAGAGTGATACCAACAACTAGGGCAAGTACAGAAGCGAGCAAGATTCGTATTTTTCTAGGTCTCGACATGTTTATCTCCTCTATCTAAGAAATTATAGAAGTCTTGTTTCTAACTTTGAAAGATAACTTCCTTATCCTTGAAAATCCTTGGGACTCTAGTCCCACGTGACTGTTATCTGCCCTTTTTCATGATGTATTTTCGTATAGGTACTTCAACCATTCGAACGATTTCAAATCCTTCTTTTTGGTAAAGCTTGTAAGCTGTTTGATTTGCCTCGTAGACATTTAGAGAAATAGTGTCTATGTCTTCATTTTCAAAGGCCAAACTAACAAATTTTCTTAAAGCCTGGCTACCTAAGCCTTGCCCCTGCTTCTGAGGGTTGATAAAAAATCTCCCGATATGAAGATTCCTGTCTTCTAGCCTGATTTTCTGGATAAGCCCCACAAACTCTTGTCCAACAAATATTGAAAAGATTCCTTCCAAATCTTGCAAGATTTGAATTGTTAAGGGAAAAGGAATCATTGTTCCCATCCATTGTTCTTGAAAGGATTTGCCAAGGGAGTTGGACCATTGGCATAAGAGCTGAGCGTTTTCTGTGCTCACATTTTCTTCAAAACGAATCATCATCTTGACCTCACCATCTTATCAATGTTTCTTTATTATACTACTTCTCTTATTTTTTACGAATAGATAAGTATGATTGATCTTTATTTTTTTCTTGTCGGGAGCATTCTCGCTTCTTTCTTGGGTTTGGTCATTGATCGTTTTCCTGAGCAATCCATTATTCGACCAGCTAGCCACTGCAATTCCTGTCAGACTCGCTTACGTCCCTTAGATTTGATTCCTATTCTCTCGCAGGTCTTCAATCGCTTTCGCTGTCGCTACTGCAAGATTCACTATCCATTCTGGTATGCCCTTTTTGAATTCGGCTTAGGAATCCTCTTTCTGACTTGGTCTTTGGGTTGGATTTCCTTGGGTCAAGCCATCCTCATCACTGCTGGTTTGACCTTGGGCATCTACGACTTTCGCCATCAGGAATATCCCTTACTAGTCTGGCTGACTTTCCACCTAATCCTCATGTCTTTCTGTGGTTGGAATCTGGTCATGGTCTTCTTTCTTGCCCTTGGAATTTTAGCTCATTTTATCGATATCCGCATGGGAGCAGGGGATTTTCTATTTCTGGCTTCTTGTGCGCTTGTCTTTAGTGTGACAGAGTTGCTCATCTTGATCCAGTTTTCTTCTGCGGCAGGGATTTTAGCCTTTCTTTCGCAAAAGAAAAAGGAAAGACTTCCTTTTGTGCCTTTCCTCTTACTTGCTACTTGTTTGATTATTTTTGGTAAGCTACTGCTTGTTTGATAAAGTCCTCAATCGGCTCTCCTTGGTGGAGAGCTTTTACAATTTTCGAACCGACGATAACGCCATCTGACACCGCATTGAATCGTTCGACATCTTCTTGACTAGACACACCAAAACCTGTCAAGACTGGGATATCCGCTACTTGATGCAATTGTGCCAAGTGCTTGTCCAAGTCTGCGCGGTAATTGCCTGATTTCCCTGTCACCCCATTGATGGCAACGGCATAGACAAAGCCTTCCGCCCCTTCAATCAACTCTTTCTGGCGCTCAAGTCCTGTCGTCAAACTAACTAGGGGAATCAAGGCAATGTCTGTATCTACCAAAAAGGGCTCTACAAAGTTGGCATGCTCATGAGGCAGGTCTGGGATAATCAAGCCCTTAACGGCTGTATCTGCCAGATCTTTGACAAATTTCTCCACACCGTACTGAAAGAGGGGATTGAAGTAGGTCATGATAACAAGTGGAACTTCAGTTTCTACATGTTTCAAGGTTTCAACCAAAGCCTGAGTAGACGTCCCGCGAGCTAGACTGCGCAGACCTGCTTCTTCGATCACAGGTCCATCTGCAACTGGGTCTGAAAAGGGAATGCCCACTTCGATGGCAGAAACATCCAAATCTTCTAGAAAGTGGATTGTTTCTCCTAGTCCATCCAAACCTTTCTCGTGGTCTCCAGCCATGATATAGGGAACGAAAATTCCTTTTCCAGCTGCTTTGATAGCATTCAATTTTTCTGTTAGTGTCTTAGGCATGGGCTTCTCCCTTCTTTGTTGCATCTGCTTCCAAGCGGTCTTTGACTTGAACTACATCCTTGTCCCCACGACCGGATAGGCAGACAATCATTGACTTGTCTGGACCAAGTTCTTTGGCCAATTTCACTGCAAAGGCGATGGCGTGGCTAGATTCCAAGGCTGGGATAATTCCTTCCACACGAGACAAGAGTTGGAATCCTTCCAAAGCTTCCTCGTCTGTCACAGGAACATAGCTGGCACGTTTGATATCGTGGTAGTGAGAGTGTTCTGGACCGATACCAGGATAGTCCAAACCTGCTGAAATAGAGAAAGCCTCAAGAATTTGACCATGAGCATCTTGAAGCACATCCATAAGAGAACCATGGAGGACACCTGGACGTCCCTTTGTCAAGGTCGCTGCGTGGTGCTCTGTATCCACACCAAGTCCTGCCGCCTCAGCCCCATACATGGCTACTGACTCATCTTCTACAAATGGATGGAAGAGACCGATAGCATTAGAACCACCACCAACACAGGCTACTAGGGCATCTGGCAAATCTTGACCTGTCAAGTCACGGTACTGTTGTTTGGCTTCTCTACCGATGACACTTTGGAAGTCACGAACGATTTCTGGGAATGGATGAGGTCCCAAGGCAGAACCAAGGATATAGTGGGTATCATCGATATTTGCCACCCATGAACGAAGGGCTGCATTAACTGCATCCTTGAGCACGCGCGAACCATCTGTCACGGCCTCGACCTTGGCTCCCAAAAGCTCCATACGGAAGACATTAAGGGCTTGGCGTTTGACATCTTCCTCACCCATGTAGATGGTACATTCCATGTTGAAGAGAGCTGCAGCTGTTGCAGTTGCTACACCGTGCTGACCAGCACCTGTTTCAGCGATAATTTTCTTTTTGCCCATACGTTTAGCCAGAAGAACCTGTCCCAAGGCATTGTTAATCTTGTGAGCCCCTGTATGGTTAAGGTCTTCACGCTTGAGATAAATCTTGGCTCCGCCGATATGCTGGGTCAAGTTTTTTGCGTAGTAAAGAGGAGTTTCACGTCCTACGTACTGACGTAAAAGTTGGTTTAATTCCTCTTGGAAACTTGGGTCTGCCTGACTTTCACGGTAAGCCTTCTCCAACTCCAAAACTGCTGTCATCAATATTTCTGGGACGAAACGTCCGCCGAATTTTCCGTAAAATCCATCTTTATTTGGTTCTTGATATGCCATGCTTTACCCTCTCTATAAATCTTCTAATCTTTTCATGATCTTTCTGTCCATCTGTCTCCACTCCACTCGATACATCGACTGCATAGGGAGTAAAGTGTTGAATTGCTTTTGCTACATTGTCTGCCTTAAGCCCACCTGCGATAAAGAAGGGCTGAGCTAATCCCGTCGTATCCAATCGTCCCCAGTCAAAAGTCTGGCCACTCCCAGCCACAGGGGCATCAAAGAGTAGATAATCTGCCCGAGAATTGGGGACATGACCATTTCCATCCACCTGCACAGCCTGAATACTGGCACAAGGCAAATCCTCAAACAAATCAGCTGCTACCTGACCATGAACTTGTACCAAGTCCAAGCCAACTTTTTCAATCGCTTCTAGTAATTCTGCTCGACTTGGTGAAACAAATACACCGACCTTTTTAACGTTAACAGGAATGAGCTTTGCCAGCTCAGCAACCTCTTCCAAGGTCACCTGTCTTTTACTGGGTGCGAAGACAAAACCGATGTAGTCCGCCCCTGCTGATACGGCTGTCTCTACCGCTTCTTTGGTCGACAGTCCACAAATCTTAACCTTTGTCAATCTGCAACTCCTTGATTCTTTGAGCCACATCCTCTGCCTGCATGAGAGCTGTTCCTACCAAAATTCCGTTAAAGTATGGTGCTACTCGTTCTGCATCCAGCCCTGTTAAAATGGCAGATTCAGAAATGTAATAGCGCCCTTCCTCAAAGTGCTGGGCCAAGTCTACACTGGTCTGCAAGTCGACCTCAAAGGTGGTCAAGTTGCGGTTGTTAACCCCAATAATCTCAGCACCAAGTCTATGGGCCACTTCTAGTTCAGCTAGATTGTGAGTCTCCACCAAGACTTCCAGACCAAGCTCTGTCGCGTAGTCATACAGTTCCTTGAGGCGTTCTTCTGACAGGGCTGCCACGATGAGCAGGATAACTGTCGCTCCGGCATTGCGAGCACGGATGATTTGCTTTTCATCGATGATAAAGTCCTTGTTGAGCGTTGGAATGTTTACCTGACTGGAAATCTCACGTAAATAATCCAAATGCCCTTTAAAGAAAACCTCATCTGTCAAAACCGAAATCATCACTGCTCCATTTGCTTCATAAGTCTGGGCCTGTTGCACAATATCCACATTGAGATTGATATCTCCCAGACTAGGGCTAGCCTTCTTGACTTCAGCGATTACCTGCAAACGGTTCTGGTGATTCTTCAAAAATTCTGCCAAGCGATAAGTCTGGCGCAAGGGCTGGACTTCCTCCAGCTCCATCTGCTCGACTTCACGCGCCTTCTGCTCCAAAATTCGTGCTAAAAATTCCTGACTCATTTTTGGTACTCCTGTAACAGTCTGAGTTTTTCAAGGGCCTTGCCACTAGCAATCACTTGACGAGCCAAGGCAACTCCTTCCTTGATACTAGCTACCTTACCATTAGCATAGAAACCAAGGCCAGCATTTAAAACTGTCGTTTCCAAGAATGGACTTGGTTCGTTTTGAAGAACACTAAGCAAAATCTCTGCATTTTCCTGAGCATTACCTCCACGGATATCTTCAATAGCGTAGCGTTCCATCCCCAAATCCTCTGGAGTGAAGCTTGACAAGGTGATTTCGCCATTTTCAAGAAGAGCAATCTTGGTTGTTCCGTTCAAGCCAGCTTCATCCAGCCCTTCTGGTCCAGCAACCACGATGGCACGTTTACGACCCATATTTTTCAAAACCTGAGCAGTGCTTTCTAGAAGTTCTGGACGACTAATACCAAGCAACTGTGTTTCCAAGGCCATTGGGTGAATCAGTGGACCAGTCAAGTTCATGATCGTTGGAATTCCTAGTTCTAAACGAGCTGGCATGATGTATTTCATAGCTGGGTGCATATTTTTAGCAAAGAGAAAGACGATGCCAGTTTTATCAAAAACCTTACCTAGTTCAGCTGGTTTGAGGTCAAGATTGATGCCCAATGCTTGAAGGACATCTGCCGAACCCGATTTAGAAGAAATCGAACGGTTACCGTGCTTAGCCATGTGAATGCCACCACCAGCCAAGACAAAGGCCGCAGTTGTTGAAATGTTAAAGCTGAAAGACTTGTCCCCACCTGTACCACAGTTGTCCATTGCATCATGTATCTCAGTTGGAATGTGTTGGGCATGCCCTCTCATGACTTGTGCAATGGCTGTGCGCTCTTCCGGTGTTTCCCCCTTCATCTTAAGAGCTAAAAGGAGAGAAGCAATCTGCGCTTCGGTTACACGCCCAGTTACGATACGCTCAATGACGTCCGTCATTTCCACACCTGATAAATGTTCAAATTTTGCTAGTTTTTCAATAATCTCTTTCATCCTAGTTTCCTCACTTTACAACCTTCTCGATAAAATTTCGAATAGAAGACAAGCCATCTGGCGTTCCGATACTTTCTGGATGGTACTGGAAGCCATAAATCGGCAGGCTTTTGTGTTGAATTCCCATAATAGCTTGGTCATCAGTCGAACGAGCTGTCACTTCAAAGTCTTCTGGCATTTCTTCAATCAAAATACTGTGATAACGCATGACTGGACGACCATCCTCAATGCCTTGATAGAGAACAGATGGCGCTTCAAAGCTGATATGGCTCTGTTTCCCATGCATGACTTTTGGAGCCAAGCCTAGCTTCCCACCAAAGACTTCTGCGATGGCTTGATGACCCAAACAAATCCCTAGAATTGGCTTCTTGCCTGAAAAGTCACGAATCATGTCTTCCATCTTTCCGGCATCAATTGGCCAACCAGGACCGGGAGAAAAAACCAGACCATCTGCTTTTTCAGCTTCTTCATACAGCTTGGGATCATCATTTCTCAAAACCTGCACCTCTGCAAAATTCCCAATGTATTGAGCCAAGTTATAAGTAAAAGAATCATAGTTATCAATCAATAAAATCATGGTCTTAGTTCTCCAATTCTAGTCATAGATTTAGCCTTGTTAATGGTTTCTTGGTATTCGTTTTGGGCAATAGAGTCATAGACAATCCCTGCCCCAGCCTGCACATAGGCTGTTTGATCTTTGAGAATCATAGTTCGGATGGCAATGGCGAAATCCATATCACCCGTCGCAGACAAGTAGCCGATTGCTCCTGCGTATACGCCTCGTTTTTCCGTCTCCAGTTCATAGATGCGTCTCATGGCCCGAATCTTTGGTGCTCCTGAAACTGTTCCAGCTGGAAGTGTAGCTTTCAAAGCATCCATGGCAGTGAGGTCTGGAAGCAAACGTCCCTTGACCACGCTGGTCAAATGCATGACATAACGGAAGAGCTCCACTTCCATATACTTGGTGACTTGGACACTTGCCGTTTCAGCAATTCTACCGATATCGTTACGCCCCAAGTCTACTAACATTCGATGTTCTGCTGTTTCCTTCTCATCAGAAAGCAGGTCTGTCGCCAAGGCCTTGTCCTCTTCATCCGTAGCCCCTCTTGGCCGTGTACCTGCAATCGGATTGGTTGTCACGATGCCATTTTTAACTGAAACCAAACTTTCTGGACTGGCACCGATGATTTGATAATCCCCAAAATCATAGAAATAGAGGTAATTAGAAGGATTGGTCACGCGGAGATTTCTATAGAAGTCAAATGGATTTCCAGTAACTTCCGCTGAGAAACGCTGGCTGAGCACGCATTGGAACATATCACCATTACGAATCAAGTCGCGAGCGGTTTCCACCATTTCTTCAAACTTCTGAGGAGCAATGTGCGGTTTGAAGTCCAGCGGTGATAAATCCAAATCTTCAAATTCATTTGGAGCAGGAATGCGTAATTCCTCAAGCACTTGGTTCAAGGCTTTTTCCAAATCTTCTTGACTGCGATCGCTATAAAGAGCATCCTCTATGACATGAATTTTTTCTTTCTTGTGGTCAAAGACCATATAACTCTCATAGACAAAGAAATGCATGTCTGGCGTTCCAATGGTATCCTCAGGGATTTGACCAATTTCTTCATAGAGCGAAATCATATCGTAACCAACAAAGCCAATAGCTCCCCCACCAAAAGGTAGGTCTGAATGGTGCTGGCTCTTATGAGTCACTTCATAAAGGAAATCCAAAGGATCCCGATCAATCACTTGACCATTTTGATAAAGAACTCCATTTTCAAACTGAATCTCAAAAACAGGATTATAGGCTAGGATAGAAAAACGAGCGGTTTCCTTGTCTCTCGGAATACTTTCTAAGATCACCTTGTGTTGTCCTTTTAAGCGCATATAAGCCAAGATTGGTGATAAGACATCTCCATGAATGATTCGTTCCATTGTAATTTCCCTTTCAATTTCTTATTTTTAATTTTTGGTCTTTTTTCTATTTCCCTTAAATAGTGCGGACGGGAGGTAAAATTATCCAGTGGATGATTTTAGAAATCCATGAAATGAAAGACCTAATTTTCGAGCTCCTCGCTCATTCATTTCTAGGCTCAGGCTAAAATAGTTCCCCGAACTATTTTACTCTCAAAAATTCCGTTCTAGAGAAGCATCTTTGCTTCTCTAGAATACCACTATAGCGGGAAATAGCGGGTCAATGCTCACTTCGTTAGCAAATATTTTATAGAAATCTATCTAGTGATGAAGCATAATTTAAAACTGATGACCATATCTACGATAAATATATAAAAATCCCCACGCAAAATAACTTGCGTGAGGACGAAATTCGCGGTGCCACCTCAATTATAGGATTTCTCCTATCTCTCATTCCTGTCTCAGAACTTTCCTATAACAGGCTGTGCGATAAAGGGCACTCCCTTGAGAATTATGTTTTCTTCTCTCGTTTCAGATGGACCCAACCTTACAGCTTTCTCTGCTTGATTCCAGCAACCACAAGCTCTCTGTGAGAGAAAAGACTGTAATTTTTCCATCTTTTATTTTTTAGCTTCTAGGTAGTCTGCAATAGCAGCTACGTCCTTGTCTCCACGACCAGAGACATTGATGATGATAATCTCATCTTTACTTAGTTTCGGTGCACGTTTAACCGCTTCTGCGATAGCGTGCGAACTTTCGATCGCTGGGATAATCCCTTCTGTCTTGCTGAGAAGGAGCAAGGCTTGAACAGCTTCTTCATCTGTCGCTGCTACATATTCCACGCGACCAGAATCTTTAAAGTAGGCGTGTTCTGGGCCAACCCCTGGATAGTCCAAACCAGCTGAGATAGAGTAAACTGGCGCCAGCTCTCCGTCTTCCTTAAAGACTGCATAGGTCTTCATACCGTCAACAATTCCGACACTACCTTTTGTCATAGTGGCTGCATGCTTGTCTGTGTCAAGTCCATGACCGGCAGCTTCGACCCCAACCAATTTGACTTCTTCATCAGCCACATACTGCGAAAAAGCACCGATGGCATTGGAACCACCACCTACACAGGCAATGACGTAGTCTGGTAAACGACCTTCTTTTTCTAAGATTTGACGGCGAGATTCTTCACTGATGACCTTTTGGAATTCATGAACAATTGTAGGATAAGGATGAGGGCCTACAGCAGATCCCAAAACGTAGAAGGCTTCAAGGTCATTCATCCATGCTCCAAAGGCTGCATCGACCGCATCCTTAAGAGTTCGTGTCCCCGTTTCAACTGCGTGAACAGTCGCTCCCATCATCTCCATACGGAAAACATTGAGACGTTGACGCTCCACATCTTCTGCCCCCATGTAGACATCACAGGCCATACCAAACTTGGCTGCAGCAGCCGCTGTCGCAACACCGTGCTGACCAGCTCCTGTTTCTGCAATCACTCGTTTTTTGCCCATACGTTTGGCAAGAAGAATTTGTCCTAAAACGTTGTTGAGCTTGTGAGAACCCAGATGGTTAAGGTCTTCGCGTTTGAGATAAATCTTAGCTCCACCTAAGTGGTCTGTCAAACTTTCCGCAAAATAAAGCGGTGTTTCGCGACCAGAATAATCCTTCAAGTAATGGCGAAATTCTGCCAAAAATTCTGGATCATCCTTGTACTTGTCAAATGTCACTTCTAACTCATCCAACAAAGCCTGAATCGGCTCCGGTACAAAACTACCACCAAATTGTCCAAAATAACCTTTAGTTGTCATAAATTTTTTCCTCTTTCAGTATTAATTTAAAGATATGAAAAAAGCCCACACACAGAATCTACTTCTGTGTGAGGGCGTTGGTAACGCGGTGCCACCTCAATTATAAAGGGACTATTCCCCTTTACATCTCTGCCTTGTCTAACAACAAGTTGCACTGTAAGGTGTGCGCACCGAATTTTCATTGTTTCAAATTCATTTTTAAAATCAGCCCACTTTCACTACTTCCAACCACCTGTTCACAATCACCACAGGCTCCCTGAAGATCAAACATAGTTACTTTTCTGATTTGTTGAGAATATTATATGCTATTGTCCGCTTTTTGTCAAGATTTTTTTATGATTTTTTTTCCAGATCCGAGGATTTCTTCAGAAATTCTCACCAAAGTCTGAACGATATAGTCTACTTCTTCATCGCTTAATTTTGTATGAAGAGGAAGCGTAATTTCATTTTCAAAGAAGGCATAGGCTCTTGGATAATCTGCCATATCAAAGCCAAGATTCTTATAGGCTGTCAAGAGCGGAAGCGGTTTATAGTGTACATTACTTGCAATTCCTGCTTTGGCCAATTCTTGGATGATGAGGTTGCGTTCTTCTAAACTTGCTCCTTCTACATGAGTGATGTAGAGGTGGCGTGAAGATTCGACAGTATCAGTCTTGTGTGCAAGTGGGTGAATACGAGTGCCCGCAAAACCACGATCATAGCGGTCCACAATGTCCTTACGACGTTCTAGCAAACCTGGGTAACGGTCCAATTGTACCAAACCAAGGGAAGCCATGATATCTGTCATGTTGCACTTGTAGGCTGGTGTTACGATATCGTATTCCCATGAGCCCAGTTGCATCTTGGCAAGAGCATCTTTGGTTTGACCATGAAGGGAAAGGATTTGGAATTCCTTGTACATTTCTTCGTCGTCAATCGCTGGATTGGTTTTCCAAGTCGCACTTCCTCCCTCAGCCGTTGTAAAGTTCTTAACAGCATGGAATGAGAAGGAAGTAAAGTCAGCAATTGATCCAGCTGGTTGTCCTTTATAAGTAGATCCCAAAGCATGGGCACTATCAGAGACAATCACGATACGGTTAAAGGCTTTTTGCCACTTAGTTGATGCTACAAACAAGTCACGTTTATTTTCCACTACTTGGAACAAACGGTCATAGTCGCACACAATCCCTGCAAGCTCTACTGGGATGATCACCTTAGTTTTCTCAGTGATAGCTTGCTCAAGTAGGTCATAGTCCATCTCAAAAGTATCTGCTTGGATATCCACCATGACAGGTGTTGCTCCTACGTGTGTGATGACACTACATGAAGCTGTATAAGTCATAGCTGGAACGATGACTTCATCACCTGGTCCCACTTCCAAAACACGTAAAATCAACTCAAGAGCCGCAGTCGCAGAGTTGAGACAGACAGTCTTAGGCGTCTGTGTGTATTGGGACAAGCGACGCTCCAGTTCTTTTGTCTTAGGACCTGTTGTGATCCAACCAGAGCGCAAGGTATCTGCTACTTCAGCAATTTCAGCTTCGGTAATATCGGGTGGTGAAAATGGAATATTGTAATTTGGCATTGATTTGCTCCTTTTATCTGTACTCATTTTCTTATGACTACTTTATTTTAGTACTTCAAACACGGTTTGAAACATGATTTTGATATCTCCAAGGAAACTAAACTCTCGGAGATAAGCAAGGTTATAGCGCATCTTTTCAGGAAGGACATGTTCAACATAGGCTTGGTCAACTGACAAGCCTTTTTCGGTCATTTGACTGATGATGGTGTCCTCATCCTTGTAGTTGATGCTGGCTGGAGAGGTAATTCCAGCGGGTAAGAGCAAGGTCGCCATCATTTCAGGACTATATTGCTCTGTGTAACGTGGCACTTCAGGTCGTGTACCGACAAAGGACATTTCGCCTTTAAGGACATTGACCAACTGAGGCAGTTCGTCCAAGCGCACACGGCGGATGAAATTTCCAACCTTGGTAATGCGGCTATCGTTAGCTGAAGTTACCAGACTTCCCTTTTTATCCGCATCCGTTACCATGGTACGGAACTTCCAAATCTTGAACGGACGGTTGTACTGGGTCACGCGCTCTTGCTTGTAAATGACAGGCCCCTTGCTATCCAACTTGATCCAAATACTCAAGATAAGAAAGACGGGAGAAGTCAAAAGTAGCAAAAACAAGGCCAAAATCCAATCCAGGCAACGCTTGAAAATCAGCGAACCCTTCCTTTTAGAGACAAGCTGGTAATAAGACTCAACCTCGCTTGATTGCATTTCCACGGGCAAGTCTTCCCATTTCAGCATGCTGTTTCTCCTTTGTTTTTAGTATATTATTTGTCAACATTTTTCATTATACCACAAAATGGAAAAGGCGGTGCAAGAAATCTGTGATTTAGAGGAATTCTTCTTTAGGTAAGAGCCCCTGCCTGCAAGCTATACATCTTGTGATAGGTTCCTCCCAAGGCCAAGAGTTCCTCATGGGTGCCACTCTCGATGATGCGCCCCTTGTCCAAGACATAGATGCAGTTGGCGTCTTGAATAGTAGAAAGGCGATGAGCGATGGCAATGGTTGTCCGTCCCTGTCTCATCTTAGCTAGGGAATCTTGAACCAAACTTTCTGTTTCCGAGTCAATATTGGCTGTCGCTTCATCCAAAATCAAGATTTTAGGCTGATTGGCGACTGTTCTGGCAAAGGCAAGAAGCTGACGCTGTCCAGTAGAAAAGCTCGAACCACGCTCAGACACAGGTGCATCATAACTCTGCGGAAGCTCCTGAATAAAGGAGTCTGCATCTACAAAGGCAGCCGCAGCCTGGACTTCTTCATCACTAATGTCTTGGTACATGGCGATATTGGACTTGATAGTCCCGTGATAGAGGAAGGGATCCTGCAAGACCAGACCGATATTTTTTCTCAGCTCTTCCTGACTGTAGTTTCGGATATCCACATCATCCAAGAGAACGCGGCCTGACTGAAATTCATAAAAGCGCATGAGGACATTGATAATGGAAGATTTCCCCGAACCTGTATGACCTACAAAGGCAATGGTTTCGCCCTTCTTAACTGAAAAGGAAATGTCATCCAGAATCGGGTGTTTGCCATCATATGAGAAACACACATGTTCAAACCGAATATTGCCTTCTGTAATATTTGCTTGGCTATCCTTTTGAAGGGGTTCATAGGTCCTCTCATCAATCAAGGCAAAAACACGGCCTGCAGAAACCATAGAAGTTTGAAGGGTTGAAAAGTTTTGCGTCACCTCAATCAAGGGGTCAAAGAGCCGATTGATGTACTGGATGAAGGCATACATGGTTCCAGCTGTTATCCCGATAGAAAGACCACGATAGCCAAAGTAGGCCATCAAGACTGCATAACCTAGGAGTTTCAGCAAACTCATGGCGGGTCTCAAAAAGAGGGCATCCAAGGCTACAGAACGGTTGGCATAGACCAAATGTTCTTGATTAATCTCATCAAATTCTGCCTGCAGGCGCTTCTCTTGATTAAAGGCCTGGATAATCCTGATTCCCTCGATGTTTTCTGCCAGCTTACTATTGATATCTGACAAGAGACTTCTGGTTTTTTCGATGATTTTCACTGACTTTTTCCGATAGAGATTGACCAAAAGGACAATCAAAGGAAGAAAGAGCAAGACCAAAGCTGTCAAATGAAAATCCAACACCAACATGGTATAAAGGGTTGTTAGAAAGATGAAAACTGCTGAAATAAAGCTGGATAAAATCCCCGAAAACATATCACTGATGGTCTCGGTATCATTTGTCAAACGAGAGACGATGGAACCTGCTGGCGTCTTGTCAAAATAAGACATGCCGAGTTTCTCCATATTGGCAAAGGCATCGCGACGAATATCCCTGACAATACTGTAGGACACCCGCGCAAAGAGAAGATTGCCTACATACTGAACTAGAGTTTGCAGGATATAAAGACCATAGTAGACCAGCAAAACGGTCACAGCAAGTTGATTGAGGTTGCTGAGGTACTGGTCGATAAAGTGGGAAGCTACAAGGGGAATCACACTTTTAATGACCGTCGTCGCGAGGAGAAAACTTAATGCCAAAAAGGTCAGGAATCCATTGGGCTTGAGATAAGACATCAAGCGCTTCAATACAGCCCATTGTTCTTTCTTATTCTGCATCTTCTTCTCCTTTCATTTCCAACTGCTGAGACTGGTAAGTTTGGGCATACCAGCCATCCATTGCTAGCAAGTCATCGTGCCTGCCCCGTTCGATAATTTGACCATTTTGCAGAACCAAGATTAGATCTGCATGGACGACTGCACTGAGGCGATGGGCCGTAATAATGG
Organism: bacterium; assembly: GCA_905221255.1. Lineage (GTDB taxonomy): Bacteria > Bacillota > Bacilli > Lactobacillales > Streptococcaceae > Streptococcus. Next base: position 27,038 of record CAJNCL010000003.1, on the reverse strand, counting down.
TTGTCTTGTCCTTTCGCGTCTCCTTGAGATTGTCAATAATCGCATACTCTGTCTTGGCATCCACGGCAGACAAGGAATCATCTAAAATCAAGATGTCAGGGTCTAAAATCATCGCCCGACTCATAGCCAGACGTTGCTTTTGACCACCAGAAAGACTGACCCCCTTTTCACCGATGAGGGTATCAAATCCTTGGGGCATGGCTACAATATCTTGGTAAACTTGAGCTAGCTTAGTCGCCTCCTCAACTGCTGAAAGGGGCAAGTTAGGATTGCCAAAACGAATATTGTCTAAAATCGAGGTCGCAAAGAGGAACTGGTCCTGAGGAACATAGCCCATGAGTCTGCGAAGGTCTGTCAGACGATAGTTCCGAATGTCATGCCCGTTTAGATAAATGGCTCCCTTATCCACATCGTATTCACGTAGAAGAAGTTTGATCAAGGACGTTTTCCCAGAGCCTGTCTGTCCTACCAAGCCCAGAGTTTGTCCTTTTTCCAAGCTAAAATGAATATCCGTCAGTGTTTCTTCATTTTCAAAGGCAAAGCTGTCAATGGCATATTCCAAGCGCCCATTTTCAATACTGTCCAGAGGAAACTCAGGGTCCTGTACAAGTGATTCCTGAGACAAGAGTTCCTCAATTCGCTGGTAAGAAACCTTTCCTCGCTGAGTGATATTAAAGAGGAAACCGATAGCCATAAGAGGCCAGACCAGCATATCCAAATAGCTGATAAAGGTGACCAGATCCCCAACGGTGATTTGCCCCTCCTGAACCATCAAAGAGCCGACCAAAAGGGTTAAAACATAGGAGGAACCAACAAACAAGAGAACCATGGGATCAAATAGGCTATCGTATTTCATGGTTTGGAGGTTCTTTTGGAAGGTCAATTCATTGACTGCTTGAAAGGACTCCAGCTCATCTGCCTGATAACCGAAAGACTTGGTCACTTTGATACCTGATACAGACTCCTGTACCTTATTATTGAGTTCAGAAAAGGCAGCTTGAGATTCTCCGAAAGCCTTATGAGTCTTTCTCCCTAGACGACTGGTCGCATAAGCCATGAAAGGCAGGGGAAGAATGGCAACTAGTGTCATCTGCCATGAAATGCTAAAAAGCATGGTCAGCAGGGTCACTAGAGCCGTGATAGAGGCATCCACTGCTGACATGACTCCGCCACCTGCGAGACGAGTTAAGGCATTGATATCATTGGTTGCGTGTGCCATCAAGTCCCCCGTTCGATAGGTCTGATAAAAGGCTAGCGACATCTTGGTAAAATGCTCAAACAAACGAGACCGCATAATCTGCCCCAGACGGTAGGAGGTGCCAAGGATATACATGCGCCAAACATAGCGTAGATAGTACATACCCAAAGCTGCAAGAAGCAGATAAAGGAGGTTCAAAAGCAGGTCTTGCTGACTTAATTGTCCTCCAGTGATGGCATCAATCACCCTTCCCATGACCATGGGAGGGATGAGATTAAGAACAGCGACTAAGATCAGCGCTAAGATTCCTAGGAGATAACGGCGCTTTTCGAGTTTGAAAAACCACCAGAGTTTTTGAATAATGGACATAAACTCCCTTTCTGATTGCAAATGGAAACCTGAGGCCAAGACTCAATGAAAATCAAAGAGCAAACTAGGAAACTAGCCGCAGGCTGCTCAAAGCACTGCTTTGAGGTTGTAGATAGAACTGACGAAGTCAGTAACCTACATACGGCAAGGCGACGTTGACGCAGTTTGAATTTGATTTTTGAAGAGTACAAGACCCCAGGTTTTTCTTATTCATAAGTTACGACTGTGACGGCACCCTTGTCATACTCCGCGATAAAGATATTGGCAACATTGTCATGACCTTGTTTGCTGAGGTTATCAAGCAACCATTCCTCACTACGGCCTATTGATTCCAAAACTTCTACTTGAACGACACCATCGGTTACGACAGGATACTTGGGATTTTCATCTCCCATTTGGACTACAATGAGTTGACCGTTTTGCTCCTGCATAGCGCGTTTGACTTGTTTCATTTGGAAAATTCCTTGGCTACGGAGCTTAAGAGCTACGTCCGCTGCAGATAAACCAACCGAACGACAGGCTTCAGGATCAATCTTCCCATTTTTGATGAGCAGGGTTGGTTTCCCATCAATCAAGCGTTTCACAAAGTGAACATTGTTGTTGAGCCATTTGAGAGTCAAGACCAGAATAGTCCACATAATCAAGATAACTGCATACTGAAGGATACTGATGGCGCTATTGTAAATCACCCCACCGATGATGCCCCCGAGTACATAGTTCTGGATTTGATCTATCGCTGAGTTAGGCGCTAGATTGCCCTTTCCGGTCACATTGATTACGAAAACCAGTGAAAAGAGACCCAAGACTAGTTTGATTAAAATTTCCATATAATTGAGTGTCATTTGTTCACCTCCACCAGTTCAATCGCGTCTATTTTATACAATTCGACTTTCTCTAAGAGATACTTGTCTGGCTCACTTCCGTTCAGGGCACGATAATAGCGATCTCCTACCTTGAGGAGTGCTCCATCCGTGTCTGCAGAAGTATTGACATAAACTTCCGACTTGTCAACTCCCAAATCTTTGGAAACAACCTCGATGAAATGAAGTGAAGCCTGAAATTTATTGTTAGAAACTTGATTGTTTTGGTAAGTCGAGATACTAATCAAAAGGAGAGCCAGTAAGGTCAAGGCTGAAATCATGACCAACTCACGAAACTTGGTGCCCTTTTTATCATGGTAAGCCTTAAAAGCAAAAAATCCTGTAACAGCTAATAAGACGATTCCAAAGCCAATCATGATCCCATTTTGCTGACTGATTTGGCTGAGTACATAGTCGTAAGAATAGAATTTCATCTACTTTCACTCCCTTTCATAAAATCATTCTTACATTATAAACAAAAGAGGGTGATTTTTCAAACCATACGTTGGGGAAATAGAGCTTTTTTTGGTATAATATAGTCTATAATCTCAATGAAAAAGGTAACTTTATGAAACTCATCTCATGGAATATTGATTCCCTCAATGCAGCCCTAACAAGCGACTCAGCTCGTGCAAAATTGTCCCAAGAAGTCCTACAAACCTTGGTAGCCGAAAATGCTGATATTATCGCTATCCAGGAAACCAAGCTTTCTGCAAAAGGGCCTACAAAAAAACACTTGGAAATTTTAGAAGAACTCTTCCCAGGTTATGAAAACACTTGGCGTTCCTCTCAAGAGCCTGCCCGCAAAGGCTACGCTGGAACCATGTTCCTTTATAAGAAAGAACTCACGCCAACGATTAGCTTCCCAGAAATCGGTGCTCCTTCTACCATGGACTTAGAAGGCCGCATCATTACCCTAGAATTTGATGCATTTTTCGTAACGCAAGTTTACACTCCAAATGCTGGTGATGGTTTGAAACGCTTGGAAGAGCGTCAAGTCTGGGACGTCAAATATGCTGAGTATTTGGCTCAACTAGACAAAGAAAAACCAGTCCTTGCGACGGGAGACTACAACGTAGCCCACAAGGAAATCGACCTTGCAAATCCTGCCAGCAACCGCCGTTCACCTGGTTTTACAGACGAGGAGCGTGCTGGTTTTACCAACCTTTTGGCAACTGGATTTACCGACACCTTCCGTCACATTCACGGCGATGTCCCAGAACGTTACACATGGTGGGCACAACGTAGCAAGACTTCTAAAATCAACAATACAGGCTGGAGAATCGACTACTGGCTCACTAGCAACCGCGTGGCTGACAAGGTGACCAAGTCTGACATGATTGACTCGGGTGCGCGTCAAGACCATACGCCGATTGTATTGGAAATTGAACTCTAAGGAGAAAGCTAATGGACTATCAAGCTGTCATTCCTGAATTTGTAGTATCTGACCTCGAAAAGTCACGCCACTTCTACTGCGACTTGCTGGGATTTTCTGTCGAATACGAGCGTCCAGAGGAGAAATTTCTCTTCCTCTCGCTTGAAGACTGCCAACTTATGCTAGAAGAAGGCAGCACAGAAGAATTAGCCCAACTAACCTATCCTTTCGGGCGCGGTGTCAATATTTCCTTTGGCATTGAAGATGTCCCTCAGCTCCACCAAAAACTGCTGGAAGCTGACTACCCTATTTATCGTCCTTTGACTAAACGAACATTTCGTGTTGGGGATCACTATATCTATCCTCATGAATTTGCCGTTTTGGATCCAGATGGTTATTTTCTAAGATTTAGCGAATAGAAGAATAAAAGGCTACAATACTTTCTAGCGTTGCAGCCTTTTATTCGTTCGCTTTTATGATCTATTTGCTAACAAAATATTTGATTTATAAAGCTAATTGGTGTAAAATAAAAACATTGGCAGCAGCCTATTTAAAATTGAATATCATTTTACTTGTTTATGTCGTGAATTGGCACGACGTTTCTACAAGGTGCCGGAACACCTAACAATGAGTATGTCAGCTGAAGGTATGGTGTTGGCCATGCCTATTTTGGGGACTTACTTAGGGGATTAAGTAGGTCCTTTTTCTATTTCTTGTTAGAAACTCTAGACAAGCAAATGAAGTATCTTTTAGACTTTAGGAGGTCTTATGAAATTATTAGAAGAGCGCATCCTCAAGGATGGGCATATCTTGGGTGACAACATCCTCAAGGTGGATTCCTTTTTAACCCATCAAGTTGACTTTAGCTTGATGCGAGAGATTGGTAAGGTATTTGCGGACAAATTCGCTACTGCTGGCATTACCAAGGTCGTGACCATTGAAGCTTCAGGCATTGCCCCAGCCATTTTTACTGCCGAAGCCTTAGATGTCCCTATGATTTTCGCCAAGAAAGCTAAAAACATCACCATGAACGAAGGCATCTTAACTGCTGAGGTTTACTCCTTTACCAAGCAGGTGACGAGTACTGTTTCTATCGCTGGAAAATTCCTCTCACCTGAGGACAAGGTCTTGATTATCGATGATTTCCTTGCTAATGGCCAAGCTGCCAAAGGCTTGATCCAAATCATCGAACAAGCTGGAGCAAAAGTTAAAGCGATTGGTATCGTGATTGAAAAATCCTTCCAAGACGGTCGTGATTTGCTTGAAAAAGCAGGATATCCCGTCCTATCACTGGCTCGCTTGGATCGTTTTGAAAATGGTCAGGTCGTATTTAAGGAGGCAGATCTCTAATGCAAAAACAAGAAAAACATTCACAAGCAGCCGTTCTTGGCTTGCAACACTTATTAGCCATGTACTCAGGTTCTATCCTGGTTCCTATCATGATTGCGACAGCCCTTGGCTATTCAGCTGAGCAGTTAACCTACCTAATCTCCACAGATATCTTCATGTGTGGGGTGGCCACCTTCCTCCAACTCCAACTCAATAAATACTTCGGAATTGGACTACCAGTCGTTCTCGGGGTTGCCTTCCAATCCGTCGCTCCTTTAATTATGATTGGGCAAAGCCACGGTAGCGGTGCTATGTTTGGTGCCCTTATCGTTTCTGGGATTTATGTAGTTCTAATTTCAGGCATCTTCTCAAAAGTAGCTAATCTCTTTCCTTCTATCGTAACAGGCTCTGTCATTACCACGATTGGTTTAACCTTGATTCCTGTCGCTATTGGAAATATGGGAAATAACGTTCCAGAGCCAACTGGTCAAAGTCTCCTACTTGCTGCTATCACTGTTCTGATTATCCTCTTGATCAACATCTTTACCAAAGGATTTATCAAGTCTATCTCCATTTTGATTGGACTGGTTGTCGGAACCGCCATTGCTGCTACCATGGGCTTGGTTGACTTCTCACCTGTTGCGGCAGCACCGCTTGTCCATGTCCCAACTCCCCTCTACTTTGGTATTCCAACCTTTGAAATCTCTTCTATTGTCATGATGTGTATCATCGCAACGGTGTCTATGGTTGAGTCGACTGGTGTTTACCTAGCCTTGTCTGATATCACGAAAGACCCAATCGACAGCACGCGCCTGCGCAACGGTTACCGTGCAGAAGGTCTGGCCGTACTTCTCGGAGGAATCTTTAACACCTTCCCTTACACAGGATTTTCACAAAACGTTGGTTTGGTTAAATTATCAGGTATCAAAACCCGTCTGCCAATCTACTACGCAGCTGGTTTCTTAGTTCTCCTTGGACTCCTTCCTAAGTTTGGAGCCCTCGCCCAAATCATTCCAAGCCCTGTTCTTGGTGGTGCTATGCTGGTGATGTTTGGTTTTGTTTCCCTTCAAGGGATGCAAATCCTCGCCCGCGTTGATTTTGCTAACAATGAACATAACTTCCTTATCGCAGCTGTCTCCATCGCTGCAGGTGTCGGACTCAACAATAGTAATCTCTTCGTCAGCATGCCGACAGCCTTCCAAATGTTCTTCTCAAACGGAATCGTCGTAGCCAGCTTACTGGCCATTGTCCTCAATGCAGTATTAAACAGGAAGAAGAAATAAGAAAAAGAGGTGTGAGCCTCTTTTTTGTTTATCACAAATTGATTATAAATACTATCAATCCCAATTCCCAGCTAATATTTCTTTTATAAACTTTTTAGGCATCCAAAAGGAGTGTTTTGTAATCCTACGTCCATCTGGAAGTTCATCCGTATCAGATAATGAACCTTTCCCAACAAATTTTCCTTTTTCAATTTCATAATAAGTATTTGTAGCGTGTAATTTCGTAAATAGGATTCTGTTTATCTTACTTTGAGGGAAATTGGTTGAAACTTTATTACCATTTTGGGTTAATTTAACTCCGTCAGAAATAATTTGTCTAGTTTCCTGCCACACTCTTTGTATTTCTTCTAATTGTCTATCCTGAAATCCCCAAAACTTGATAGAATCTAATACAAATAGCTTCGGTTCAATTTCCTTAAAAATAACGAAGAGGAATCGTTTATTGTAAATTTCATTATAAACATGTGATGATTCCCAACTATCATTTGCTGCTAGTTCTTTAAAACAATAAGTTTTAAACGGGGAGTCTTCCTTAGGTAAATTATTCTTATCTACTCGAATAACTCTCAAATTCATGTTTGCTTTTTGAAATTCTTTTGTCTTATCTAAATCCCCTGTTAAGCCTAAAATTTTTCTAATCAGAGTACTATTCTTACCTTTTGCTTTGGGATTAACTTCAAATCTATCATATAACTCTTGTTCAGAGAAACCTTTGTAGGTGAGAATCTTCTCTGCAATAACCTCAGTAAATGATTTTTTCTCACCCCTAAAATTAGTCAGGACACTTTCTTGATCTGATTGATTAAAGATTTTATGATTAATCAGATAGGTCATATAACTTGATTTTAATTCCCAAGCTCTTTGTTTCGCTAATTCATAACTAAAAGGTTGTTGTCTTAAATCCTTTCCTTTACCTGCCCCTTTTGTACAAGTTGATAAATAGTTCCCATCTGATTCTGATAATTCATGTGCCCTTCCATTTTTGATTTTATCTGTAATCTTCTTATAGTCTTCAAGGATAACTGCCATATCCTCCTCAAACCATTCATATAAAAATATTTTTTCAATGACATAGTCCTTCATTGTTTGATTAGGAATTAAGCCATTGTAAAACAATAATAAAATCTTTGCGCATTTTTTCCATAAGTGGGTGGAGTAAAAATCCTCTAAATTTTCCTCCATATAGTTTAGAATTGTTAATACAAGTCGTTCTTTGGCACTAAGTGTCCCATTTTTGTTTACCTTAAAAGGAGTAACTTTTAATTCTACACCAATTTTTTCAAAGTCAGCTTCCGAGTCACTATTTGGCTGATAACCATAGAAATATTTTTCAATATAATTTCCATACTGCCCTTTTGACTTCATACTAATTGATTTATCTTGGACCTCAGAGACTACTCTATCATTATAATCGTCATATGATTTATAAAGCGAACGATTATACTCTTCCATAACATCGGAAAATTTTCTATTTAATAGTTTGTGAGAATATTCAATAACACTATCGATATCTTCATCGTTATAGTTAAATAAGTTTTGATCCATTTTCTTCTCCTATCTTTTATATTATATCAAATTAAACTAAAGCAAGCATTAATACTTGATCAATTATTGAAAATAGTATATAATGGATTAAACTGTAAAAAATTAAGGAGAAAAGATGAAAGTTCTCGAACTATTTGCTGGAGTTGGCGGTTTTCGCATAGGATTAGAAAATGCCGATAAGCAACTCTTTAAAACAAAATGGGCAAACCAATGGGAACCATCTCGTAAATCTCAAGATGCATTTGAGGTCTATGATTATCACTTCCCCAATAGCGAAAACATCAATATTAGTATTTCTGATATAACAGACGAACAATTCTCCAAAATGGATGCCGATATGATTGTCGGTGGTTTTCCTTGCCAAGATTACTCAGTTGCGCGTAGCAAGAAAGATGAAAAAGGAATTGAAGGGAAAAAAGGAGTTTTATTTTGGGAGATTATTAGAGCAACGGAAATAATTAAACCAAAATATTTAATCCTAGAAAATGTAGATAGACTTTTAAAAGCACCTTCAAAACAAAGAGGACGTGATTTTGCAATCATGCTCACAGCTTTTAATAATCTTGGATATTCTGTAGAGTGGAGAGTTATTAATGCTGCTGATTACGGAAGAAGCCAACGAAGACGCCGTGTATTCTTTTTCGTATATCGAAATGATACTGTATTTGCAAAAAAGATTGATAATCTTTACGAAAAAAAGGAAGAAATCTTTGAAGATAATCGGTATGATGACTATATTTTCAATCAAGGCCTATTTGCAAAACAATTTCCTATTAAACCTATAGCAGTTAAAAATCGTCATGTGTTTTATGAGTTACCAAATGATATAGTTGAAGTTTCAGATACTTTTACAGGTACCGTTTGGAATACAGGAATTATGAGACATGGAAAATACTATTCTATTGATACAGAACCTAATTACAATGGCAACCCTATCACTCTAGGAGAAATGCTTCAAGATGAAGAGGAGGTCCCAGAGAAATATTTCATTACAGATCCAGCAAAATTGGAAAAATTCCAATTCTTACGAGGTCCTAAACGAATAGAACGTACTTCTGCCACTGGACATACTTATATCTATTCTGAAGGAGGTATGGCTCCTTATGACGATTTAAATTTACCTGGTCGAACAATGTTAACTTCTGAAGGTACCGTCAATCGTTCTACCCATTTTCTTAAAGTTAATGGCAAATACCGTCTTATAACTCCAGTTGAAGCAGAACGCCTTCAAGATTTTCCAGATAATTGGACAGCTAAAAAGAAATTATCAGATGGATCTATTGTCAATGTTTCTGATAAAATGAGAATGTTCTTTATGGGAAATGCTTTAGTTACTGAGATTGTAAAAGAAATTGCTAAGTTTATTAAAGAAATTGATTGATTTATCTGAAACTAAAAAAGAGGTGTGAGCCTCTTTTTTGTTTATCTATATCCTTACCTGTCTGTCTTCTGACCGTTGTCCTGTGACAAACATGGTAAAGGTTGCTTTGCAGACATTTCTGCCTTCTTGATTGGTGATATCGACATCCACGACACAAGTTGTGCGACCTTGATGGACACATTCTCCTTTAATGGTCAGCACATCGTCGAGTTTTCCTGCTTTGAGGTAGTTGATAGAGGACTGAAGCGTCACTCCATCAAGCCCTAGTGAAATGACCACCAAACCACTGATCTGGTCACAAAGGGTAAAGAGATAGCCACCATGGGCATTGCCATAGTAGTTTAGCGACGAATCCACTACTTTCGTCGTCACCACAACATGACCATCTCTCATTTTTTCTATTTCGTAATTTTCAAAGGCAGATATAGCGTCAAAATGAAAATCTTTCATCGTTTCCTCCTGATAGTTCAAACGACACTATGATACTACTTTTTATAGGACTGTGCAAGGAGAAAGCTCCTAGTCTGGTAAAATTCCTACCTGTTCTACAAAACGCATAAAAGCTGCCTGTCCTTGTTCCGTCTGCTTGTAAACCCCCGCGTCCTCCAGAACACGTGCAAAAATAGCACCCACAGAGTCCTTGACGATTTCAAGGGCTTTTTCTTTATCTGTTAGGTCTGGATGTTGGGCTTTTAGTTGGTCTGCCCATTCCTGATGATAGTCTGCAACTGCTTCATCATCTCCTACAAGATAGCTTGCAACTTGCTCCACTTCTGCTTTCAAACGAGGTGGTAAGATAGCCAAGCCCATGACCTCAATCAAGCCGATATTTTCCTTCTTGATATGTTGGACATCCTTATGGGGATGATAGATACCATCCGGATGCTCTAGCGATGTCTGATTGTCTCGCAAGACCAAGTCCAACTCAAACTGTCCATCGCGTTTACGGGCAATGGGTGTAATGGTGTGATGCGGTATCCCATCTGTCTCTGCTAAAATCTGCACTTCAGAATCTGAATACTGGCACCATTCTTGCAAAATCTTATCAGCCAAGTTGATCAAATCCTCCTTGGAATCTGAAGTCAAACGAAGCACTGACATAGGCCACTTGACAATCCCAGCCTTGACCTGTTCAAAACCAGTAAATCGGAAGGTCTTTTGCAGAGGAGCCAATTCCATAGGAAAGACATGACGCCCTCCCTGATAGTGGTCATGAGTTAGAATAGACCCCCCCACAATCGGAAGGTCTGCATTAGACCCTGCAAAATAGCCTGGAAACTGCTCTACGATCGCTAGCAGACGCTCAAAACTCTGACGGCTAATCGCCATGGGACGATGCTGACCATCTAAGAAAATACAGTGCTCATTAAAATAAGCATAGGGCGAATACTGGAACCCCCACTCCTGACCCGCCATTTCAAAACGGATAATGCGGTGGTTGCTGCGAGCTGGGTGGTTTATCCGACCATGGTAGCCCTCATTCTCTAGACAAAGCTGACACTGGGGATAATTGCTAGCTTGCACCAACTTGGCTGCCGCAATCTCTTTCGGATCCTTTTCAGGCTTAGAGAGGTTGATGGTAATCTCAAGTTCTCCGTAATCAGACGGCACACGATAAGCAATATTTTTAGCAATGGCCTTGAGTTTGATATAGTCATTTTTCTGGCTAAGTTGGTAGAAGTCCGCAATTGCCTGCTCAGGAGAGTGGGCATAGGTTGTCCAAAAGTCACGATTGACCTGACTTGGACAAGGTGTCACCAAGTCCATCAGTTCAGCACCAAGGATTTCACGCGCAGCCTGACTATCCTCAATCGTCTCTAATCGAACGGCTTCCTCAACCAGCTGGTCCTTGAGGTCAATCAAGGTATCCAGATTAGTCTCAACTTCCAAAACACCATCTCCCACCCGTGCTAAGACACGATTGGTCAGGTAGATTCGATCCATTTCCTCAAATGCACTTTCAGCAATGACTTCCGTGATAAATGCATCTATAACTCCCTGACTCATTGATTCTCCTTCTTACTTTCTAAATAGTCTCTGACAGCATCTAAATCCTGAAAAACTTGTTCTGTTTTATTTAAGAAAGACTGTGCTGGCCTTTTCAAGTCTGGAATACAAATAACTGGTATCCCAGCTCTATACGCTGCTTCAATCCCTGCTTCACTATCCTCTAATACTAAGCAATTCTCTGGTAAAACATTCAAATCACTACAGACCTTTAAAAATATATCAGGGTAAGGTTTGCTTCGCTTTACATCTTTTGCAAAAACTAGATGGTCAAATATGGACAGTATCCCATTACTATCCAAAATCATTCTAGCTCTAGATTCAACACTTGAAGTTGCTAGAGCGATTGGAATACCTTCTCTTTGCAAAAAAGCAAGCAAATTTTTAGCACCTTTTTTTAAATTTACACCTTTGGCTAATATTCGAGCTTCCAGTTCATAAACTTTTTCCAAGGTTTGGTCAAAGTTCCAAGGTAAATCATAGGTATCTAAAAATCGTTGAACATTCTCCTCTTCCCTATGTCCACTGTATTCTCTAGAATATGTTTCTTCTGTGAAAGGAATTCCAAAATCTTTAAGCAATTCTTGATAAACTTTTAGAGAAATGATCTCAGTATCAGCTAATAAGCCATCTAAATCAAATATTACAGCGTCCATTTACTTCTCTCCTAGTCTAAAACGCGAGTGCCACCTGCAACTTCAGCGATATAGAAGTTTGGAGCATATCCAACGACTTCCTCGTAGTACTTGCCAACAGCTGCTTTAAAGGCCTCAACGGCATCTTTTTGCACCAAGGCAATGGCACAGCCACCAAATCCTGCCCCTGTCATACGAGCACCAAGAACACCTTCCTGAGCCCAAGCTGTGTGAACAAGAGTATCCAATTCTAGGCCAGTTACTTCATAGTCATGTTCTAGAGAAACGTGAGAAGCATTCATCAAGCGACCAAATGTTTCCAAATCACCTGCCTGAAGAGCTGCTTGAGCTTTAAGGGTACGTTGGTTTTCAAGCACAGCATGGCGAGCACGTTTTATACGATTTTCGTCTCTAATCAGATAGCTATATTGGTCAAAGGCCCACTCATCCAACTCACCCAAGGTCTGAATATCCAAGGCAACTTGCAATTCTTCCACTGCTTTCTCACACTCAGCACGGCGTTCATTGTACTTAGAGTCCGCCAGTTCACGACGTTTGTTGGTATTCATGATAACAACGACATTGTCCTTCAAATCAAGTGGCACCAAGTCGTACTCCAAAGTGTTGGTATCCAGGTAAATGGCACGTTGGTCAGCACCCATACCGATAGCAAACTGGTCCATAATACCAGAGTTGACTCCGATAAAGTTATTTTCTGTTTGTTTTCCGATTTTAACCAAATCCAGACGGTCTAGTTTTAAACCAAAGAGATGCTCTGCCACAACCCCCGTCAAAAGTTCCAAGGATGCTGATGATGACAAACCTGAACCATTTGGGATATTCCCATAAACATAAAAATCAAACCCTTTGTCAATGACATGTCCAGCTTCTTGCAAGAAATGAAGAACACCTTTTGGATAGTTGGTCCAGCTGTGCTCTTTTTCAAATTTGAGGTCAGCAAGAGGCACTTCGATGATACCCTTGTCCTCAAAGTTGGCTGAGTAGAAACGCAAGACTTGGTCGTCACGCTTGCGCGCTGCACCGTATGTCCCCAAAGAAATAGCAGCTGGAAAAACGTGCCCACCGTTGTAGTCCGTGTGTTCACCAATCAGATTGATACGACCTGGTGAAAAGAAAGTTTGCTCTGCTTCTTGACCAAAAACGGCAAGAAAGTCTTTGCGAAGGGCTTCAGCAGTAAGATGTTGTGTCATATGAATTCTCCTTTGACTGTCCGTTAAGTCACCTTAACGTGTAATCGTTTTCTTCTATTGTATCCAAGGGATTTACCAAGGTCAATCCTTTTTACTAAACTTTTACTAAAATATCAGTAAAAAGCAGAAAAATATGATATACTAACCTAAAAGGAGGAGGATTTATGGCTACCTTAAAAGACATCGCACAGCTAGCCTCTGTCTCCATCGCGACCGTATCTCGTGTCCTCAATCGCGACCAGAGTCTATCTGTTACAGAAGAAACCAGACACCGTATTTTAACTGTCGCTGAAGAGCTGGGCTATACTAAGCACCTCAAGACAGGCGAGTCCCACAAACCCAAGCAAAAGATTGCCATTATCCAATGGGTCAGTGAACAAGGGGAGTTGGACGATCTCTACTACTACCAGATTCGTCTCGGTATTGAAAAAAGAGCCCAAGAGTTGGACTATGACATCTTGCGCTATTTTAATGACCATCCTTTTACATTAAGTGAGGAAGTGATTGGCATTCTCTGCATCGGAAAGTTCAGCCGAGCTCAGATTGCTGCATTTGAAGAATACCAAAAACCCTTGGTCTTTCTAGACAGTGATACCCTCTCACTAGGTCATACCTGTATTATCACTGACTTTTACACTGCTGTGAAACAAGTTGTAGACCATTTCCTCAGCCAAGGGATGAACCGTATTGGAATTCTCACAGGCCTTGAGGAAACAACCGACCAGGAAGAAATTATCCAGGATAAGCGGCTAGAGAATTTCAAAGACATTACCCAAGCAAATGGTATCTACCATGAAGAACTGGTCTTTCAGGGGAGCTTTACTGCCCAGTCTGGCTATGACTTGATGAAGGAGGCCATTCACAAGCTAGGAGAACAACTCCCACCAGCCTTTTTCGCTGCCAGCGATAGTTTAGCCATCGGTGCCCTTCGTGCTCTCCAAGAAGCTGGAATCAGCCTACCAGACCGCGTCAGCCTCATTTCTTTTAACGACACTAGCCTGACCAAGCAGGTCTATCCTCCTCTTTCAAGCATCACTGTCTATACCGAGGAAATGGGCCGAGCAGGCATGGATATTCTTAATAAAGAAGTTCTCCACGGTCGCAAAATACCTAGCCTAACAATGCTGGGAACCAGACTGACTTTGAGAGAGAGTACGCTGTCATAACTCAACTAATATAATAAATCAAAAAATCCTAATAGAGAGTCTCAAATCTCCATTAGGATTTTCATTGTTAATCCATCACAATCATAGACTTAATGGTCTTGCGTTCATCCATATCTTTATAAGCCTGGTCAATATCTTCCAATTTATAACTTGATGTAAAGACACGGCCTGGATTGATGTCTCCATCAAGAATCGCTTTTAACAAAACTTGTTTGTCATAAGTAGTAACTGAGGCTGCTCCACCTGCCACTGAAATATTTTGAGCAAAGGTAGAACCGAGCGCACGGTTATTGTAATGAGGAACACCAACGAAGCCTAAACGTCCACCATTGTGAAGAACCCCAAGTGCTTGATCTACGGCTGCTTCAGTCCCAACACATTCAAGGGCTGCATCTGCTCCACCACCAAGGATTTCACGGACTTTGGCAATTCCCTCTTCGCCACGTTCAGCCACAACAGCTGTCGCACCTGATTCCAAGGCCATCTTTTGGCGGTCTTCATGACGGCTCATAAGGATAATTTGTGATGCACCACGCATTTTAGCGGCGATAACAGCACATTGGCCAACAGCCCCGTCACCGATAACGACAACCTTATCCCCTTTTTGTACGTTAGCAACACGCGCCGCATGGTAACCTGTCGGCATGACATCAGCAAGAGTCAATAGGGACTTTAGCATACCTTCGCTATAATCTGAAGGTCCTCCAGGGATTTTAACCAGCGCCCAGTTGGCATAGTGGAAACGGATATACTCAGCCTGGACACCACCTGACCAGTTGGTGCCAATATGGCGGTCACAAGTCCCATCATAGCCAGCGCGACAGGCATCACACTCCCCACAGCCATGGGTGAAAGGTGCAATGACAAAATCTCCCGGTTTGACCGTTGTAATAGCCTCTCCGATTTCTTCGACAATTCCAATGGCTTCGTGCCCACTATTTTGATGGCCGGATTCAATATCTGGATTACGGTAACTCCAGAGGTCCGAACCACAAACGCAAGTACGGACAATGCGGATAATAGCATCATCTGCTTCTATAATTTGCGGTCGTTCAATTGTAGCAAGTCCAACCTGGCCTGCCTTTGTATATACTGCTGATTTCATTTAAAAGTTTCCTTCCTTGTAAAGTTTAATTTTGAGATCTAAGCGATTTAAAGCCGTCTGTAAATGAGACAAGCGCTTCTCTAATTTTTTCTTTTCGTCTTCTAAAATACCAAGCCTTTCCTCTCTCGTTTCATCCCCCATTTGGTAAAGCGACATATAGTCAACTAAACTGTCTACAGAGACACCCGCCGAACGGAAACACTTAATAAATTCCAGCGCTTCTATATCCTGATCTTGAAAATCACGAATTCCAGTCACGGTTCGAGTAATCGGTGGCACAAGACCAACTCGCTCATAATACCGAATCGTATCCGCTGAAATTCCCAATAAGTCGCTGGCAGATTTAATATTCATATACTAGCCTCCTTTCATTATCTTCACTGAATTTAAGCAACTATAACTCATTCATCTTATTATACAACTTTGAGTTGACTCCAAGTCAAACTTTTTGCATCTAATCGAAAAATTTTTTTAATTACCAAACAACTAAGTAAAGTTTATACAGAGCCTTATAGGATCAAACTTTTAAGATATTTAAACAGGAAAGAAAATACTCTATTTCAAATAACATAGGGGCTTAATCATTCTTTACTTTGTACTAATGATGCCCATGCTTCTGCTCTAACTTTCTCACCTTCCTCCTATGTTGCGCATGATTGCTTTGACTGCTATCTACTTCGATAGTGATATTCTGCACGCCTCTTTCTTCTAAACATTGACGCACTACTTCTTTGGTTTCCATCATCTGTTCCCAGTCCTTAATACAAATGTGAACAATAGCGTCATTTTCCAGACCATCCATGGACCAAATGCTAAGTTGATTGACACTTTTGACATTGGGTAAAGCCTCTATATCCTTCTCCAAATCACTTGTCTCGACCCCTTCTGGCACAGCATCTAAAAAAATCTTGAGCGCGCTCCAAAAGCGAGGAATGGCTTTCGACAGAATAAAGATGGAAATAACAAGCGATAAAAGCGGATCGAGGATATACCAATCTGTAAATCGGAGGATAATCGCCATTAGAATGACAGCCAGCCAACCAAGGGTGTCTTCAAAAAAATGCAAGCTAAGAATAGACTCGTTCTTTGTCTTTCCTTTACGGACTACCAGACTAGCTAGCACATTAATAGCCACTGCAATGATTCCCAGCCATAGGATACCATTTTCATTAACGGGTTGCGGGTGAGCAATCTTTGTGATATTTTCCAAAATCACTAGAACAGAGCCTATCATAAGAATCACAGCCGTTAGCATGGCCCCTAAAAGGCTAAAACGTTTGTAACCCAAGGTGTACTGCCTATCTTCTTCACGGTTTGAAATTGTTTCTAAAAGGGCTGAGATGCCAATGGCCATAGCATCTCCCAGGTCGTGAACAGAATCAGCAAGAACTGCACTCGAACCAAAGATTCCTCCTGCTATAAACTCAACAATCGCATAGCTTAAATTTAAGAAAAAAGCTAACCAGATAGATGTTTTAGAACTCATTTCTCTCCCTCCTTTGGTATAATGGGTATATACATACTTCTTTCATTTGTATTATCTAATAAAATCCAAAGAAAGGATAGAAGCAAACTATCAGTCCTGTTCAGTTCTGAACAGTTTGTCTCAAGTGTCTATATGCCAAAAAGAGATCGTCGGGTTAGTAAGACGAAAAAAGCCATCTATCAAGCTTTTCTACAAGTTTTGAACGACAAGGGCTATGATGCTACTACTGTCCAAGATATCATTGACTTGGCAGATGTTGGGCGATCGACCTTTTACTGTCACTACGAGAGCAAGGAACTGCTTTTAGATGAACTCTGTCGCTACCTCTTTCATCATCTCTTTGAAAGGGAAGAACACTTAACTACAGAAGACTACCTCGCACATATCTTTTTACATTTTAAAAAAAACCAGGACCATGTCACTAGTCTTCTTTTTTCAAAAAACGACTACTTTCTCCGCCAACTACACAAGGAACTCGAACACCATGTTTACCCCATGGTAGCGGAGGATTTGCAAGTGGCCTATCCGAACATACCAGCCTCCTACCTCAAACATTTTGTAGTAACGAACTTTATCGAAACCCTGACCTGGTGGCTAAAAAAAGGAAAATCTTATACAGAAGACCAAGTAGTGAGATTTTACTTAGATGTGATTGAGACGACTTCTCCAAAATCACTCGAGATTTAATCCTGTTACGAAGAAAGGAATCAACCATGTTAAATTCTATTATCCTAGGAATACTGACGATTGTACTAGCTCTCGGTTTTTCACTTCTCCATCTCGCTACTTCTTTCGCAGCCATAAAAGAAAAAAACTACAGTCTAGGAAACACGTGCATCTTGGTCGGCAGTTGCCTCACCTCTCTGGCTCTAGCCATCTTTTACTTCGTCCCAGTTGCAACCATTCTTCTATGGATTGTGGGCTCAAGTATCGTCTGCTATGGAGCCTACTGGAACGGCCAACAGAAAGAAAAACAACATATCTCGCACCACATCGTTCGTATAACGAGCGCTATTATCATTACGGTATTATTCATTTTGCTCTAACACAAAAAAGGATCAGATGATCCTTTTTTACTTTTTAAGCACTCTTTGCGGCCTTGCTCCACTGATACCACCCAACTAGACTATTGATCAAGTAAATCAGGTATTTCCCTTGGATTTGCAGGCTTTCTCCCCACCAGAGATAGATAGAAAAGACATTTGTAGCTGCCCAGAATATCCATTGTTCACGGTAAACAGCTGTCATGAGGATTTGCCCAACCCCATTGGTCGCATCGGTGATGGAATCGCGATAAGGACGATTGGCTCCGATAGACTGATAAATAAACCCAAATACCAACCACCAAAGAACACTAATGGAAAGATACTTGGTCCAACCCTTGCCGTCCAGTTTACGCGCGACAAACTCCTGCTTTTCTTTCTTGAACTGTGCTTGGTAGATCCATACTAGAAGTCCAATTGGCTGCATGGCCGTAAAGTAGAGAGTCGTCAGCACCTCACCATAAAAGCCTTTCTGCAGCGCCAAGATGAGGTAAATAACAGAGTTAATCAAGCCAAAAAGATAATTACTTGCTCGACCTTCCGATACAAAGATGACACAAATAATTCCAGTCAGGCTACAAATCATCCCAACCCAGTCAACAATGCGGTGTTCATAAATCAACTCCAGCCAGATTGGAAAACTTCCTAAAACCAGCAGGTAAAGCCAATGAGCAAAACTACGATTGGCAAAGAGGTCATTCCAGATAGCCTTCATGGTTCCTGAAAATCCCAAATCAGCCATAGCAGCAACCATACGGCGGTAACCGCCAGACATCTCACCAAGAGTAATTTTGATATTCTTGAGTTTTGTTTGCAAATAAGTCGTCATATTTTCTCCTTTTGTTTTTAAAGAGCCGTGTCTGGATAGACTTTCGGACGCAACGCTCTATTATATATCTACTGAACTGTCTATACACAAGAATTCCATCCTTAGTCGACATGAGCTGGAAATCCTTATTTGTTAAGTAGTTCACAACACATTATACACCTATTCTCTGAATAGTCAAGTGTATTTACAGTAAAATATTGGAAAATCCTGAAAATTTCCTCTTATACTCTTCGAAAATCAAATTCAAACCACGTCAGCGTCACCTTACCGTATATATGTTACTGACTTCGTCAGTTCTATCTACAA
Source organism: bacterium (assembly GCA_905221255.1). Lineage (GTDB taxonomy): Bacteria > Bacillota > Bacilli > Lactobacillales > Streptococcaceae > Streptococcus. The sequence continues at coordinate 7,910 of CAJNCL010000003.1, read as the reverse complement.
CCTCAAAGCTGTACTTTGAGCAGCCTGCGGCTAGCTTCCTAGTTTGCTCTTTGATTTTCATTGAGTATTATTTTCCATTTTAAATGACATTTAGTAACTCTAATATCAAAAAAGCCCAGACAAGATTATCTGAGCATTTTTCTATATGGTCGTTTAACCAAGTTGAGTTTAGCATTTTCAAGCTATTTCTTCAACAAACCTTGTTCTTGGAGAAATTCCTTGGCTACTTGTTCTGCTGACTTGCCTTCAACACCGACTTGATAGTTGAGCTGGCTCATCTGGCTTTCCGTGATTTTACCAGCCAATTTATTGAGAACTGTCTCCAACTCAGGATGTTTCTTGAGAAGAGCTTCTTTCATCAATGGAGCCCCTTGATAAGGTGGGAAGAGTTGCTTGTCATCTTCCAAGACCTGCAAATCATAACGCGCCAATTCTGCATCTGTCGAATAGGCATCTGTGATTTGAATATCGCCTGACTGAATTGCCTGATAGCGAAGAGCTGGCTCCATGGTCGCTACATTGAGATTGAGACCATACATTGATTGCAAGCCCTTATTGCCATCTTCACGGTCATTAAATTCGAGTGTAAAACCTGCCTTCAGCTGCCCTTCTACTTTTTTCAAGTCCGAAATGGTCTTCAAGCCATATTCTTGAGCAATCTTTTTCGGAACAGCTACAGCGTAGGTATTTTGATAAGACATAGGTTTGAGATAGGCCAGATGATCCTGTTTGGCAATGCCATCACGCGCCACCTGATAAACCTGATCTGGCTCATGACCCACTTTCGGTGATGGCTGAAGCAAACTTTCAGTCACCGTACCAGTAAATTCAGGATAGATATCAATATCCCCTTTTTTCAGAGCTTCATAGAGGAAGCTTGTTTTCCCAAAATTCGGTTTAACAGTCGCAGTCATACTGGTATTTTCTTCAATCAGCAACTTATACATATTAGCCAAAATTTCGGGTTCTGGTCCCAATTTCCCAGCAATCACCAAGTTTTCTTTCTCTTTTTGAGCCAAAAGGGCTGGACTATAAGACAGACCGAGTAATATGGTCACCAAGGCAAAACCAGAGAAAATCGTTCTCAATTTTGCTTTTTCCATCACTTTTAGTAGGAAGTTAAAGGCAATGGCCAGCACTGCAGAAGAAAGTGCCCCAATCAAAATCAGACTGGTATTATTGCGGTCAATTCCCAAAAGGATAAAGGAACCCAGTCCCCCCGCACCAATCAAGGTAGCCAAGGTCGCCGTACCGATGATCAAGACCGCTGCCGTCCGAATCCCAGACATAATGACAGGCATGGCAAGTGGAATTTCAAACTTCTTGAGACGCTCCCATCTAGTCATCCCAAAGGCAATCCCAGCCTCTTGCAGACTTGGATCAATTCCCTTCAGCCCAGTGATGGTATTTTGTAAAATCGGGAAAATCGCATAGATCACTAGAGCTGTCAAAGCAGGCAAGGTCCCAATTCCCATCAAGGGGATAAAGAGCCCCAACAAGGCCAGAGACGGGATAGTCTGGAAAATTCCTGCAATCTGCAAGACCCAGTCCGCCAACTTCTCATGATAGCGAAGATAAACAGCCAAAGGAATCGCGATAAAAATAGCTAGTAACAAGGTTAAAAGTGACAACTGCAAATGTTGAGATAGAGCTGTTACCCAATCACCAAAACGCTCCTGAAAAGTTGATATCAAATTAGTCATGAACACTACCTCCAAACAAGTCTGCTACAAAGTCCGTTGCAGGAGCTTTTAAAATCGTCTCAGGATTCGCCACCTGACGAATCTCTCCGTCCTGCAAAACAGCAATACGGTCACCTAATTTCAGAGCTTCATCCGTATCATGGGTCACAAAAATCGTTGTCATCCCAAACTCTTTATGCAATTCTTTCGTCAGAACCTGCAACTGTTTTCTCGAAATAGCATCCAAGGCTGAAAAGGGCTCATCCATGAGGAGAATCTTAGGCTGACCAATCATGGCACGGACAATACCAACCCGTTGCTGTTCTCCACCAGATAGTTCACTTGGAAGTCGATGCCCATACTCAGCTACTGGTAAACCAACCTTAGCCAAAAGCTCTTCTGTTTTCGTCGCTATTTCTTCCTTACTCCACCCCTTCATCTCCGGAATGAGGGCAATATTTTCCGCAACCGTTAGATTGGGAAAAAGAGCAATGGCCTGTAAAACATAACCAGTAGAGAGACGAAGCTCACGCTCATCATAGTCTTTGATGCGCTTGCCATCCATATAAATATTTCCATCAGTCGGTTCCAAAAGACGGTTAACCATCTTTATCATGGTCGTCTTACCGGACCCAGAAGGCCCAACTAAAACCATAAATTCCCCATTCTCAATTCGTAAATTGACATCTCTCAAAACATCTTTTTCTGTGTAGCGTAGCGCTACATTTTTATATTCAATCATTCTTTGTCCTCTATTTAAAACTTTCCTCGATTAGTCAAGTTTTCTACCTCAGGCATGACTTCTTTATTATCCCAATGCTCCACAATCAAGCCATTCTCCAAACGGAAGATGTCATACTGGGCATAAGCCACCCCATCTATCTGAGTCTGCCCATAGCTAACCACATAGTTTCCTTGTCCCAAAAGCTGGAAAACAAAGTCGAAAGTGACACCATGTTCAGCCACATAGTTTTTATAAGCAGCACTTCCTTGGCCAATCTCATGATTATGCTGAATCAAATCGTCTGCCACATAATCACTCCACTGCTCTAGTTCGCCGTTTTGAAAGATTTCTGTCAAGAAACGACGGACTAACTTTTTATTTTCTGCTGTCTTGTCCAAATCCTTGATCTCAAAATCTCCAAAAATCTGGTCTAATTGGTCATTTTCAGGTGTTCGATAGTAGTCAATCACATCCCAATGCTCCACGATACGACCATTCTCATCCGCACGGAAAGTATCCGTCGTCACCCATTGCGCTTCTCCGCCATTGAGATATTGGTGAACATGGACAAAGACCAGATTGCCGTCTTCAATGGTGCGAACAATCTTCATCTCACGCTCGGGATGGCGCTCAAAGAAATTTGCAAAGAAAGCCGCAAACCCTTCTTTCCCATCTGGCACACCTGTAGAGTGTTGAATGTAGGTATCTCCTACAGACTGGGCCTGAGCCTCAGCAACTCGTCCATCTTGAATAGCATGAATGTATAGGTTGTGAGCATTTTCAACTTGTTTTGACATGATTTATGCCTCATTTTCTTTTAAATTTTCTAAGATGCGTTCCTGATAACTTTCAAACTGACGAATTTCTTCCTCAGTGAATCCTTTATAAAAAATAGCATCCAGTCTTTGACTAACACGATGGCCCACTTCTTTCTGGGACAAACCTTGCTCTGTCAACTTGACATATTTCTTTCTCTTATCTATTCCACATGGGCTAATGACGACCAGGTTTTGCTCCTCAAGATTCTTTATCATGGTTGTGAGCGTATTGTTAGCAAGACCAGTCGCCAGCGCAATATCTGTCGCAGTTGCACAGCCCGTTTCACTATTCCATAAAACCGCTAAAATCTTGCCCTGTTCACTCCGATAAAGAGCCTCAGGATCCTGACTCAGTAACTTTTGAAAAATCCGCCCATTCAACAAACGAATATGGTGGGCTACCAAATGACTATCCTTCATGATCTCTCCAATTTATTTCGATATCGAATTATCTTTATTGTAACACCTGTTATTCCATCTGTCAACTATTTCGATTTAGAAATAATTTTCACCAACAAAAAAAGACCTCCTACCTAGAGTAGAAGATCTTCACTATTTATTAACTTAATCTGTCATTTCGGACACCAGTGTTCGATGTTCCAGTGGTAAACTGCACATAACCAGCAAGAAGATGAATCCTGACTGTACCCAGAAGAGAGCTAAGTCAAAAATTCCATGTACAGCGACTACTGTAAGGAAGGAGAGATAAAGACCGATAATTGGTCGTTTACCAGACTCCTGACTCATATCCATCATCATGTGAACCGGGATCACAGAAGAAATGGACAAGAGAATGGTTCCAATCAAACCATAACTTAAAATAGTATCGATGTAAAGACTATGCGCATGTTCGTGGTAAGGTGCATGGATTCTCGGATAGGAATTCATATAGGTCAGTGGACCCTCACCCCAAATCGGATTTTGCTTAAACAAAGTCATACCCGCATTCCAGATTGAAACACGCTCCTCCATTGAAGAATCTAGCGTTCCCATACGGACACCCAAATCGCTTGAGAAGAGGAAACAAAGGCCAATCCCGAAAACACCAATACTGAGCCAGAAGGCGCGCCAGTTTTTAATGGTTGTAAAGAGATAAATGATGGCACCAGCGATGATGGCAGGAAAGGCTGTTCTATTTTGCGTAAAATTCAAACCAAATAGATTCACAAAACCTGCTAGCACACAAAAGACTTTCAACCATCTTAACTTCGTCGTTGTAAAGAGATAAAAGGCAATCATGATACAGAAGCAACAAATGATCCCATAGTAGTTAGGATTAAAGAAGGTGACCTCTGCACGGTTCTGGTGCCATACTTGCATATTGGGCGAAAGAAAGGCATAGTTAAATTTCTTTACAATTTGGAAATGCTCCAAGGTAGCGAAAGCCGCAGAGAGCACACTACCAAACAAGATTGTCTGCAGTATCAGTCGAAAGAAAGCATGTGTCAGACGTTTCTGGTAAAAACTAAAGAAAATGAGGAAAAGAAACATCAGTAAAGATGCAACCAATCCAAGCCAGTTCTTGGCGACGATAGAGATGATACTACTGTAGGCAATAAAAAAGAGAAGTACAGGATGTTTGGCCAATCCCTTGATAATTCCCTTCATCTCCCCAGTAACAAGTAAACCTATCAAATATAAAGCAAAGAGGGATAAGAACAAATAAAAAGGTAAAAAGATACTTATGATCATCAAATACAAAAAGAAATCTTTTTTCGAAAGCCCTCTTATCTTATCCAGTAATCCAATTGATTTCAAAACGGATCCTTTCTGTTCTGGATTTCTCCAGAAGATAAATGCTAAACTATCTTTATATTCTACCATTTTTTCCGTCATTTGGGAACAATGAACACGCTACCAAAAAGAAAAAATCAGTGAATATTTAGAAAAATTTTTAAGGAGAGAAATTTTACAAAGCAATTATTGCTCCCCTACAACTATTCATTTCCCTAAATTAAAGAAAGCTGTGGTAGAATAAAAGAAAGCTATAAAAATCACTATAGAACAAATCTGTATAAAGGAAAATCAATGAAATCACACCAACTAGTCTACCAAATATTAGCTAGAGAAAACGATTATGTTAGCGGAGAAAAAATCGGAGAAGAACTGAATTTAAGCCGTACATCTATATGGAAAGCGATCCAACGTCTTCAACAAGAAGGCCTAGAAATTGACAGTATCAAAAATAGAGGCTACAAGCTTATTCAAGGCGATTTGATATTGCCTGAATTGATTCAAGAGAACACCAACTTAACCATTCGCTACAAACCTGAGACAAAATCAACCCAAACAGATGCAAAAGAAGGGATTGAGGCTGGAAACCAAGGAAACACACTCTATCTTTCAACCTGTCAAACAGCAGGTCGTGGCCGCTTTCAGAGGCCCTACTATTCTCCATCTCAGGGAGGCATCTATATGTCCCTGCATATTCAACCCAATCTTCCCTATGAAAAACTCCCATCTTATACTCTCCTTGTAGCTGCTGCGGTCTACAAAGCCATTAAAAATCTAACTATGATAGAAGTAGATATCAAATGGGTAAATGACATCTACTTTAAAAATAAAAAAATGGCAGGCATCCTTACTGAAGCTATGACGTCCATTGAAACAGGTTTAGTGACAGATGTCATTATCGGACTTGGTGTAAACTTTGCTATAGAAGACTTTCCAGATGACCTAAAAGAAAAAGCAGGCAGCCTATTTATGCCGCCTGCACCAATTAGTCGTAATGAGCTCATCAGCGAAATATGGAATTGTTTCTACAATACGGATTCAGATGAGCTACTTTATATCTATAAAGAAAGATCAATCGTTCTTGGAAAAGAAGTTACCTTTCAGCTAGATGGAAAATTTAAAAAAGGACTTGCAAAAGAAATCTCAGAATCTGGTCAACTTCAAGTCGAACTTGAAGATAAACATACTATCTGGCTAAATAGCGGAGAAATATCACTAACAAGTTGGTAATAAACAAATCCCCCTTTTAATGATATAGAAGGGGGATTTACATACAAAAAAAGAGCCTAGCAGCTCTTATCGTACGGAGAATGGGGGATTCGAACCCCCGCGCCGGTTACCCGACCTAACGATTTAGCAAACCGTCCTCTTCAGCCTCTTGAGTAATTCTCCTATTAATGGGCACGAGTGGACTCGAACCACCGACCTCACGCTTATCAGGCGTGCGCTCTAACCACCTGAGCTACGCGCCCAAGTTCAAAAAACTTGGTAATTGAACTTTGTTCAAAGCGGGTGACGAGAATCGAACTCGCGACAACAGCTTGGAAGGCTGTAGTTTTACCACTAAACTACACCCGCTCAATAAAATAAAATATGGCGCGAGACGGAATCGAACCGCCGACACATGGAGCTTCAATCCATTGCTCTACCAACTGAGCTACCGAGCCAAATTGCGGGAGCAGGATTTGAACCTACGACCTTCGGGTTATGAGCCCGACGAGCTACCGAGCTGCTCCATCCCGCGTTAATATAAAAAGGAGGATGTGGGATTCGAACCCACGCACGCTTTTACACGCCTGACGGTTTTCAAGACCGTTCCCTTCAGCCGGACTTGGGTAATCCTCCATTTTTCAATGGACCTTGTAGGACTTGAACCTACGACCACTCGGTTATGAGCCGAGAGCTCTAACCAGCTGAGCTAAAGGTCCAACAAGATCATTATAGCGGCGAAGGGGATCGAACCCCCGACCTCCCGGGTATGAACCGGACGCTCTAGCCAGCTGAGCTACACCGCCATCAATCGGGAAGACAGGATTCGAACCTGCGACACCTTGGTCCCAAACCAAGTACTCTACCAAGCTGAGCTACTTCCCGCGTTAAATAAAAAAATGCACCCTAGAGGAGTCGAACCTCTAACCGCCTGATTCGTAGTCAGGTACTCTATCCAGTTGAGCTAAGGGTGCTCATCATTATATGCCGAGGACCGGAATCGAACCGGTACGATCGTTACCAATCGCAGGATTTTAAGTCCTGTGCGTCTGCCAGTTCCGCCACCCCGGCCTCTCTAAGCGAACGACGGGATTCGAACCCGCGACCCCCACCTTGGCAAGGTGGTGTTCTACCACTGAACTACGTTCGCATCGACCTCTTATTCTATATAAAAAAATGCCGGCTACATGACTTGAACACGCGACCCTCTGATTACAAATCAGATGCTCTACCAACTGAGCTAAGCCGGCTGATTTCTATTATGCGGGTTAAGGGACTTGAACCCCCACGCCGTTAAGCGCCAGATCCTAAATCTGGTGCGTCTGCCAATTCCGCCAAACCCGCAAATATGACCCGTACTGGGCTCGAACCAGTGACCCATTGATTAAAAGTCAATTGCTCTACCAACTGAGCTAACGAGTCTAAAATAACTTCCGTTATCTTAAACGGTCCCGACGGGAATCGAACCCGCGATCTTCGCCGTGACAGGGCGACGTGATAACCGCTACACTACGGGACCTATGGGAGTTAACGGGATCGAACCGCTGACCCTCTGCTTGTAAGGCAGATGCTCTCCCAGCTGAGCTAAACTCCCAAAGAGCTAAGCGACTTCCATATCTCACAGGGGGAAACCCCCAACTACTTCCGGCGTTCTAGGGCTTAACTGCTGTGTTCGGCATGGGTACAGGTGTATCTCCTAGGCTATCGTCACTTAACTCTGAGTAATACCTACTCAAAATTGAA